>JBLHLU010000369.1:0-3009 GCA_047623385.1 Paraglaciecola psychrophila | reverse complement strand
ATCACCGCGCTTTAGCAAGGTGTTTATTTGTCCCGCACACATTTTGTCTAGTTGAGCTGCTGCCGCTGACAGTTTGCTCTTGGCGCCGCCGGTAAAAACCGGTACTACCAGGCAGGGAGACTGGGTTGTCGCGGAAATGACGGTGTTTTTCAAGGCAATAGCGATAGCAGTGGACATAGTGAATCCTTAAAAGGGTAAATAGTATAGGGTCTGTCGAAACTGTTGCTGAGGAAGAACGGTTTGCTAAGCAGACAAAGCCACATGTTTAATGGATAATACTGATCTCGGAGGTGCATTACCAGTGGTGTTTCACCCGGGCATAACAGCGCAAGCTATTGTTAAGATAGCAGCTGCCACCGTCGCCGCCGCCTCTTAGTGGGGACGGCGTATTTGTTAACCAACAGAGATGATTAGCTAGTGATACTTTTTCGCTATATATGCCGAGAAATCCTTACCAATATGTTCACGGTAAGCTTTCTGTTGTTGGTCATTGTGATGAGTGCACGCTTCGTAAAATACTTGGCTGAAGCCGCCGCCGGGGATTTAGCCCCTGAGGTGGTGTTTGCCATTATCGCCTATCGTATCCCCAGTTTTCTGGAACTGGTACTGCCGCTGGGTTTGTTTATAGGCATATTGCTGGCTTATGGCCGGCTCTATGTAGAGAGCGAGATGACGGTTATGTCAGCCTGTGGTCTGTCGACTCGGCGATTGGCCAGCTATACACTTATACCCAGTCTGTTGGTAGCGTTAGTGGTAGCGCTGATTAGTTTTTATGGCACCCCGGCAGGACTTAGCAAGGTGCAGAGTGTTTTTCAGGACGTTAAAAACACCAGTGGACTAGAAACGCTAGTCGCCGGACGATTTCGGGTCGATCAAACCAGTGGCAGAGTGAGCTATGTTGAACGTCTCAGTGACGATCGGCAGACTATGGAAAATGTGTTTACCGCGCAGGTAGCGGGTGCCGATAGTGGCGCGCAGCTGTCAGCGACCTTCGCCGAGACCGCCCATATAGAATACCGCCCCGACTACGATGGCAATTATTTGGTGCTTGAAAATGGCCAGCAAACCCTCGGTAAACCGGGCGAACGGTCGCTGCGCATAACCACCTTTGCCGAGTTTGGTCAGTTGCTGGAACCGAGTAAAGGCTCGGAAAAAGAACGTATTAAAGTTGAAGCAAAAGCCACCAGCCAATTAATCAACTCTACTGCGCTAGAGGACCAAGCCGCTTTGCAGTGGCGTATTTCACTGGTTTTGCTGGTTCCGGTGTTAACTTTGATCGCACAGGCGCTCAGTAAGACGGATCATCGACGTGGCCGCTACGTAAAGATGTTACCTGCTTTTCTTATCTACATGCTGTATCTGGTCATGTTGACTGCGGCGAAAGATGCCGTTGCTGGTGGTACTCTGGCGCCGGCCCTCGGCCTATGGTGGGTTCATGGCTTGTTTTTGCTGTTGGCACTGCTGCTATTATTCGGTGCTGATGGCTTGCGCAGCGTGCGGAACGTTATTACTAGCCGATGAAAAAACTCAATGCTTATATTTCTGCCAGCGTCGGCAACAGTATTCTAATGGTATTGTTGGTGCTTTTAGGGCTGGATTTTATCGCCGCAATTATCGACGAAATGGGTTTGGTCTCAGACCAGTATCCCTTTACCGGGGTGTTACGCTATGCACTTTTTTCTATCCCGGGTAATGTCTTCGACCTGCTCCCTTTTGCCGCGTTGGTGGGTGCTCTTGCTGGCTTGGGCTCGCTGGCGGCTAACAGTGAGTTGGTGGTGATGCGAAGCGCGGGTGTTGCAACGGCTAGAATCGCATGGATGGTGGTGCGTCCGGTACTCGTTATCCTGTTGTCGGGGATGTTGATCAGTGAATTTGTAGCGCCGCACACAGAGACCATCGCCCAAGGTGATCGTGCAATCGCTCTGCGCAGCGATAGCAGTATTGTTAGTCGCGACGGGTTGTGGCACAGGGAGGGCAATGATTTTATGCATTTTAATGTGGTGCAGGCTAGCGGCGTTTTGTACGGTGTTAGTATTTACAGTTATGACGCCCAGCGGCAATTGCGTTCTACACTGTATGCGCAGCGCGCTATTTTTCAAGCGGATCACTGGCTGCTGGAGGACTATAGCCGCAGTACCTTGAGTGCATTAGATGTTGGCAGCGGCGTGGTAGCGCAGCAAACAGGCCTCTCCACTAGCTGGGACACTGCGCTGTCGCCGGCGCTATTGAATATTTTGGTATTAGATCCCATCGACCTATCGATTAAGGGGCTGTGGGACTATTCTAAATATCTTGACGGTCAGGGGCTCAACAGTGGCCGCTATAAATTGGCATTCTGGGAGAAAGTGTTACAGCCTCTGGCTACTGTGTCTTTGGTACTGATTGCGGTGTCCTTCGTTTTTGGGCCGCTGCGAGAAGTAACTATGGGTTTTCGCATATTTGTTGGGGTTTTGTTTGGTGTAGTGTTTAGAACAGGTCAGGATTTGTTAACCCCTGCCAGTCTGGTTTACGGTTTTTCGCCTATCTACGCGTCGCTTATTCCGATCGTTATCTGCCTACTAATAGGCAGCTGGTTTTTACGAGGGAAAAGCTGATCATTAGGCTTTAGTGCAGTTCACTGCTGCAACTGATTACCGCATTGGCAGTATGCCTATGCTTTTCATCGCTCTATATTTGACATCATTCCACTATTATACGACTGTATCGGCTGTGGGGTTTTGGCGACATGAAAAAGCCTAATTATGGAGCCCATTGCTGTAGCAATATAGCTACAATCGAAAACAATAATATTCGACTTGCTCAATACGTTAGTCGCTATTTTTGATTTGGCAAAAATAGGCTTGTAATAGTATGTCGTTTTTTATTAGTTACTTACGATGGGCGATTGCAGGCAAGTCTAAAGTCACCAAAGAGGTTACAGTGTCAAAATTCCCCCTATATTTTATAGGCTCATTATTGTTTGCCGCCTCGACGGCAGCGGTGTCAGATTCAGACAATTATTATGACGAA
>JBLHLU010000368.1:0-3126 GCA_047623385.1 Paraglaciecola psychrophila | reverse complement strand
CACGCCTTTGCCCTGCGCTGCAGCTTCACTATGCGCTGTAATAATGCCTGCGGCACGTTCAAGATCATCGGTACTGGGGGCAAAAATGCGGTTGGCGGCATCGAGCTGTGACGGGTGAATCACGGTCTTGCCATCGAAACCTAAAGCTAAACCCTGCCGGCACTGTGCCTCAAAGCCAGATTGATCGGCTAAGTCCAAATACACACCGTCCAATACCATCAGTCCGTAGGCTCTAGCCGCCAATACGCAGATATTGAGACTGGTTATAACCTCTAGCCGCTCGGCACTGTGCTGGGCATGCAGATCGGTAACCAAATCAGCCGTCCCCATGATAAGTGCACTTACCCCAGGGGCAGAGGCAATCTGCTGGGCCTGCAGAATCGCTAGTGGTGTTTCCATCATCACCCACAGCTCGGTGTGCGGGCATGCCTTTGCCGCTTGCAAAATGCTGCGCGCCGCCGCTACATCCTCGGCACAGTTAACCTTGGGGAGCAACACTGCGTCCGCGCCAGCACTGGCAATCGCGATCAAGTCCTCTCGCCCCCAGGGTGTGTCGAGCGCGTTGGCGCGAATACAGATCTTGCGTCCGCCGTAGGCACCTGCTTTGGCGACGACAGCTGCGGCGCAGACCAGCGTTCTGGCTTGTAGCTTTTGCGCCGGCGATACCGCGTCTTCCAGATCAAAGATCAAGGCGTCTACCGGCAGCGTCTTAGCCTTCTCCAGCGCCCGCGCATTGGAACCGGGCATATACAAAACACTGCGGTGGGGCCTGGCACTTGGCAACATTTATTACACTCCTTTATTTACTCATCTAAGGCTCAGTAAGCGGGCACTAAAGCCTCTACTGAGCGGCAAAGTATCAGCAACCGCGACACTTTATTGCAATACTAAATAGATAACACCGCCACCGCGTTTCACCCGCAGTACCAGCCGCTGTTCGAATTTAGCCGCTGCCGCTTGTAAATCGCTGACACTAGAAACCCGCAGCCGATTGGCGCCGAGAATAATATCCCCGGGCATAAGGCCGGAGCTGGCGGCTGGCGACTGACGATCAATATCGACAACTACCACGCCGTCGCCACGGGGATTGCGCTCCAGCATGGCACCGGCTAGAAAGGGGTGAATACTGTCGCTGGGACCAAAGCTTGTTGCCGCCTCACCGACCTTAGCGACAATGGATTTTCGTCGACCGTCGCGCAATACCACTAGCTTAACCTTGTCACCAATGCGTTTCAGACCAATGCTATTGCGCAACTGGGAAGCATTTTTAAGCTTTTTACTGTCGATACTTACTACAATGTCGTCGGCTTCAAGGCCGGCCTTTTGCGCTGCGGAGTCCTCGGCGACACTGGTGATCAACACCCCCTGCTGCTGTCGATCGAGACCAAAGGCCTCAGCCAGATCAGCACTGAGGTCTTGAATCATCACCCCCAATTGCCCCCGTTTTACCTCGCCGTACTCGAGTATTTGGTCGATACTGGCCTTCGCCATATTGACCGGAATAGCGAAACCAATACCAACATTGCCCCCTGCAGGCGCCAAAATAGCCGTATTAATACCGACTAACTCACCGCGCAAATTCACCAGCGCGCCCCCTGAATTACCCGGGTTGATCGAGGCGTCAGTCTGAATAAAATTTTCGTAGTCGATACCCAGTCCGACCCGCCCCAGCGCGCTGACGATACCGGAAGTCACCGTTTGACCGATCCCAAACGGATTACCGATGGCGACAACAAAGTCGCCGACCTGCAACTGATCGGAGTTGGCCAGCGCAATATCGGTCAGTTTGTTGAAATCCTTCAATTGTAATACTGCGATGTCGACCTTGGCGTCGCTGCCAATAAGCTCGGCCTTATAGGTGCGGTCGTCGGACAAGGTGACCTCTATCTCATCAACATCTTTAACCACATGGTGGTTGGTAATAACCGTGCCAGCCTTTGCGTCGATGATGACACCGGATCCGGCACTCTGCGCTCGCCGTGTTCTCGGCGCTTGCTGGCCTTGAGGCTGATTAAAAAAGCGGCGAAAAAAGGGGTCGTTCATCAGTGGGTTTTGGGTGACCGACCGAGTAGTCGAGGTGGAGATATTAACCACAGAAGGGTTCACATTCTTTAACATCGGCGCCAGACTGGGCAATTGCCGGCCTTCGCTGTCAACGCTGGGTAGTACTGCCCAGCTGCCGCTGGCAGAAAAAGCGAGCAGCAAAACAGCCAATAGCGGTAAGCGACTTAAAAACACATTCATTTAACTCTCCAAATATCCGGAATCAGATTTTATAGTAACGGCGCTGCGAGGGCTCTGTTAATAACTCGTCAATGACAGGCTGCACAGTCGCTGAAGCAACGTTCTGAATTGATTAGAGCCATATTCAGCCATTTTTATCCCTAAAAAGTATAAAAAAGTTGCAGACCTCATTTATAGCATCGCTTTCCAGTGGCCGAATGTGCCTGCCAGAGTAACTTGGCTAACGGTAGTTCTCATCCGCAACAAAGGGGTTAGTCTGACGCTCGTGACCAATTGTTGAGGTCGGGCCGTGGCCGGGAATAAACGTAACATCATCGCCCAGCGGCCATAGTTTGCTCTGAATGGATTCAACCAATTGATTAAAATCGCCCCGGGGCAGATCGGTTCTACCAATAGAACCGTTAAATAATACATCGCCGACGATCGCCAAACGAGCTTCGCTACTGGCAAATATCACATGCCCCGGGGTATGCCCCGGACAATGTTTTACCGCTAGGCACTGCTGGCCAAATTCAATAACATCGCCGTCTTCCAACCAGCGATCAGGCTCGAAGGCGTCGGCGTGGGGGAAACCCGCTCTGGCGCAGGATTTAGGCAAGCCTTCAATCAGAAATCGATCATCCCGGTGCGGACCCTCGATAGGAATACCGTACTTTTCCCGCATCTGGCCGGCAATCGCACAGTGATCCATATGCCCGTGGGTGAGAAAGATCTTTTCCAGGGTGACTCCCAACTGCGATAAACCCTGCTCGATGCGATCGAGGTCACCACCGGGATCGACCACCGCCGCGGTATTACTGTGTTCACAAACCAAGATTGAACAGTTTTGTTGATAGGGGGTTACCGGAACAATTGCGCACTTCATAAAACGCTCTCATGGTA
>JBLHLU010000367.1:0-3133 GCA_047623385.1 Paraglaciecola psychrophila | reverse complement strand
CGGCGCCACCGGCGACGAGATCTTTTCTTTTATTCCCCAAGAACTACTGCCCAACCTTGGCCACTATTATCGCAATGAGGCAATAACTACCGATAAAAAATACGGACTGGACGGGCCTGTTAGCCTGTGGCACAAGGATCATAATAACAACGGCCACGTTGACCAAGACGATCATGTCTATCTGTATTTGGCCATGCGCCGTGGCGGCAAGCACTACTATGCGCTGGATGTCAGCGATCGCAACAGCCCAAAACTGCTGTGGCAAATCGACGGCGCCAACAGCGGTGACTTTCGTGACCTAGCACAGACTTGGTCGGTACCAAAAAAGGCGACAGTGCGGTGGCACTGCAGTAACACCAGCTGTAGTTCACGCGATGTTTTGTTTTTTGGCGGTGGTTACGACCCCCGACACGATAACGCCACTGCCGCCACCACCGGTGACCGCGGCAATGCCCTGTACATGGTTGACGCTAAAACGGGCATATTACTGTGGTCTGCAGGTCAAGGCGCGCACCACAGTTTGACTATACCGCAAATGGAAAACAGCATAACAGCACACTTAAGTGTTAACGATGTTGACGAAGATGGCTACAGCGAACTGGTTATTGCCGTCGATGTTCAGGGCAATGTTTGGTGCTTCGACATTAACCCCAAACCCATCGCCAACGGCCCCTTTGCTAACGGCGGAAAAATTGCCAACTTCAGTGGCGACGGCCGCGCCTTTCGCCGATTCTACAACGCCCCCGATGTCGCTTATTTTTCGTCTCGCGGTGAGCGTCCATTTCTAACAATTTCAATTAGCTCTGGATACCGAGCAGCACCAAATAGCCGTGAGGTCGACGACCGGCTATTTGTATTGTACGACTACCATCCACTGGGCAGTCCCGAAGATGACGCCGGTAGGGTGAATTACAACTATGGTTATAATGGCGATGTGCTCAGCGCGACTGATCTGGGCGATATCGATAGTGGGTCGGCCACTATGCACGGCTGGTTTAAAGTACTCAGTGGGGGCGGTGAAAAAGGCCTTTCGTCAACACTCACCTTTGACGGCAAAATAGTGCTGACAACTTATATCCCCTCTGAGGGTTGCGACAACGACCTAGGTGACAGTCGAGTCTATATCCTCGATGCACTCACCGGCGCCAGTCGCCACCCCGACAACGTTCCTTTTCAAACACTGCGCGGCACCGGTATTGCGCCACAACCGCTAGTGATCGCTACGCGTAAAACACACTGCGATACCGACTGCGGTAGTTCTGCAGCCCAGCTGCAGCAGCGCAATGTAGCGCTGGTGTGTATAGGTACTTATTGCCGAGATGATTTACTACCGAGCTCTGTACAAAAAACATTTTGGCGGGAGAATCGATAATGTATTCGCTAAAAAATTCAGCCTTTAGCTTAATCGAGATATTGCTGGTGCTGGCAATAATGGCGCTATTGCTCTCGCAAATACTACCTAGCTATCACCGGTACACGCTGCGAGCCAATCGCGCTGATGCCCTGGTCATACTCAACCATATCGCTCAAGCACAGGAGCGCTACCGGGCAGAACACCGACGCTACAACAAGGATTTAACGGTGCTGGGCTACACCATTGACAGCGCGTCCAATGGGGTATTGTCCAGCGGCAAACACTATTCAGTCGGCGTTGAAGACTGTGTTGATGCTATCGAACCCTGTGCGCTACTTACTGCTCGCGCCTAAGGCGTGCAACTCAAGGATGCCAATGACAATAGCGGACACCTATCGCTGGATACTAGGGGTATAAAAAAAGGTTGGTAATAACCGCTGTTATAGGGCGAAGTATTTTCATCAACGCCCAATTTTTTTGCTGCGAAGAGGGTAGTCAAAGCGGTACACATCGATAGAGGGGATTGAGTTGTTCGATGTCACTCGGGAGTTGTTTACCCCGAGTGACTGTTGCTGTTGTGGCTGTTGTTGCTGTTGCTTTCGTTGCTTTGTTATTGACATTGCCGGCACTGCCAGAAAATATCTTAGCATCCATGCCAATCCAAGATACGCCTTACTGCGCTAACGGTATGGTTAACTCAAGGGCGGTGTTAAGTTTGCCTTAGCTCACCTCGATCACCTGCTCTTCAATATTTTTCCGCCACAACGCCGGACCGGTTTTGTGTATAGACTCGCCTAAGTAGTCGACCGCAACGGTAACCGGCATGTCCTGCAAATCAAATTCATAAATAGCCTCCATACCGAGCTCCGGAAAACCCACTACTACGGATGACTTAATCGCCTGAGCGACCAGAAAAGCAGCACCGCCAACAGCCATTAGGTACACGGATTCAAACTCTCTAATAGCCTCGATCGCTACAGGCCCGCGTTCGGCCTTGCCGATCATACCTAATAGGCCGGTTTCGGCTAGCATGGTGCGGGTAAACTTGTCCATCCGGGTAGCAGTGGTCGGTCCGGCGGGGCCAACTACTTCAGTGCCGATCGGATCTACTGGGCCAACATAGTAGATAAAGCGCCCCTGCATCGACACCGGCAGCGGTTCGCCTCGGCCAATCATATCGACCATTTTTTTATGGGCGGCATCGCGCCCCGTCAGCATCTTACCGTTGAGCAATAGCGTATCACCGGGCTTCCAGCTTTTAACGTCTTCCTTGCTAATACTATTGAGATCGACTCTACGAACATTGCCGCCACTCTGGCGTGTCACCTCAGGCCAATCCTCAAGCGATGGTGGAGTCAGGGTAGCAGGACCGGAGCCATCCAAAGTGAAGTGGGTATGACGGGTGGCGGCACAATTAGGAATAATGGCCACCGCCTTGTTGGCGGCATGGGTGGGATAGTCTTTGACCTTAACGTCCATAACAGTAGTCAAACCACCCAGTCCCTGCGCGCCAATTCCCAGCTGATTCACTTTTTTATGCAATTCCAAACGCAGCTCTTCAGCGCGGTTAGCAGCACCACGCTGCTGTAAATCTTGAATATCGATCGGTTCTAACAGCGACTCTTTGGCCAGCAACATCGCCTTTTCGGCGGTACCGCCAATACCGATACCGAGCATACCCGGCGGACACCAGCCCGCGCCCATCTCTGGAATTCTAGCAAGCACCCAATCGACTACCGAGTCTGAAGGATTTAACATGGCGAATTTTGACTTTGCCTC
>JBLHLU010000366.1:0-3142 GCA_047623385.1 Paraglaciecola psychrophila | reverse complement strand
TTCCAGCTGTTGGCCTTGCAGACTGTTACGACAGAGCACCAGCAGCGGCAGGATTGATTCGTCGATAATGCCAATGGCAGCACCTACAGCAGCACCGTTGACGACGATCTCAACCACAGCACTCGCCTCAAGCTTGAGCAGATTACGTGCATTATTTTGGGCTCGCATCAATGCTTCGGGGGTGGGCGCATGAATTAGCAGTTTGATCACAGCCATATTTGAGTCCTTTTGAGATTACCAATTAGATTACAGATATTGGGCGATATCGTGCGCTAGTTGTTGAAGTTCATCTGCATTGCGCCTGCGTGGTCGCGATATGTCAATGCATCGATTCAAAACGATTTTGCCAGGTGACCCAGCCAGCACAATCACCCGATCGGCCAAATAAACCGCCTCTTCAATATCGTGAGTGATAAACATCACCGCCTTGCGTGTCTCGTCCCAAATCGCCAGCAACTGATCTTGTAGGTGGCGGCGGGTAATCGCATCCACAGCGCTAAAAGGCTCGTCCATCAGTAGCAGATGCGGATGAACCGCCAGTGCCCTGGCAATACCGCCGCGCTGAACTTGACCGCCGGACAACTGGTGCGGCCAGCGATCAGCTAGCTCTTGCATGCGCGTCATTTTTAACACTTCATCGACTCGCGCCCTTTTCTCCTGTGCGTTCAGCTTTAACCCCTTGAGCCCATATGCCACATTGCCACGCAGACGACGCCAAGGCATCAGTCGACCATCCTGAAACACGATACCTCGGCGCCGACGGGTGTCGTCATGGGGCACATATAGCATGATTTCACCATCACTAGGTTTTGTAAGGTTGGCCACACAACGCAGTAATGTTGATTTACCGACGCCGGAGCCCCCGACCACGGCGATAAACTCACCTGACTCAACCTCTAGATTAATATCGGCAAATACCGGTTCATCGCTGTTGTCGTAGTGGTAGCTGAGATTTTTTATGTTTAGGATGGGCGCCATTTTAGGACTCGGTTCTCGATCTGCGCAAAAAGGGTATCGCTGAGGGTGTAAACCAGCGAAATGATCAACATGTACACCACAACCGCCTCATAGGCACCGACCCCGGCAGCGGAGTTCATTTCTTGACCCATGCCGGGCACTCCAAGCAGTTCAGCTGCGATCAACGTCATCCAGGCTTGACCAATGCCGGTACGCATTCCGGAGAAAATTCCCGGAGCGGCTGCCGGTAACGTGACCTGCAACGCCTGACGCAGAAATCCACTCTGACCGAAGGCACGAGACAGTTCGTAGTATTTTGGGTCGACGTTACGGACGGCGGAATAGCTGGCGAAGTAGTTCACCCAGAACACGCCGATGGCGATAACAAATGCAGCACCGGCATGGCTGACCTTAAACCAAGCGATTGCGAATACCACCCAGGCTAGGGGCGGTATTGGTCTCAGAATACGCGCCAGCCAGCCGTGCAGAGCATCCATCAGTGACGAGGACGCGGCCACTGTGCCAACCAAGAAACCAAGCATCGTACCCAGCGCGAGGCCCCAGACATAATGGATCAGACTAGACCCAAGCGCTGGCAGCAAACGCTCGGAGCTCCACTCGTCTGCAAGTGCACCAGGCAGCAAGAATGGATCGGGTATGGTACCGGCGGCAGCCCAACCAGAGACTTGTGCATACTTCCAAAAGGCAACGAAAGCCAACACACCTGACAGCCCAAGAAGGCTTCGCCCCCAGCGAGAGCGAGCCAGTGGATGCAGTTGTTGTAACATCGGTTCAATTTACTCCTGTATCAATTCGTCATAAAAGCTAGTGTCAAAAAGACTGTCTAGATCTACCTCAACGTTTAAGCCGAGCTCAGTCTGAAAATCACGCATGATTCGAGTACCGTCGATGATCGAATTGGGATCAGCTTGAAACTGATTTTTAGAACGCTCCAATGCCTTAAGCACAATTGCCGCTGGCAGTCGTCCACCGCCAACGTATTTACCGACAGCAACGGCCACATTTGATGGTGTCTCACGTAACTGTTTGGTGGACTCAATATGAGCTTTGACTAGCGCTTTGACTAGCTCGGGCCGCTCGGCGATCAAGCTCTCACGCACCACTAGAACCGCACCAGGTTGATTCGGAAACATGCCCGAGCCCGAGACAATAACCTGAGCCTCACTATTTCGATCTAGCACGATGCTAACAATCGGCTCAAGAATTGCGGCGCCATCCACTGCGGCAGTCATCAGCGACTGCTGCACCTGAGCCGCCCCTTGATAAATGATATCGATATTGTCTGCAATATCTTGTGCGCTCAACCCCAACTGCTTGCGCAGCCAGAACTGCAGCACTGTTTCAGGGACCGAACCCTGAGGAAAAGTCGAGATGACCGGCTTGCGGCCGGTGTCGGCCTTGAATCTTGCGAACGCGGTAGCAGCGTCTCCGCTGGCGAAATAGGATGTCAGCTCTCCCAGCGCGACAAGGCTAATCTGTTCTACTATATTAGCTGCAACTACCTTAATATCGGCCCCCTTAGCTCGAGCCACCATTGCCGGCCCTATACCCAGATAGGCTACGTCCAGCTGACCGGCCAGCAACGCCTGCACTATGGCAGGACCGTTTTGGAATTTGATTAAAGCCGGTGCGGTAATCCCCGCTTTAGCAAGAGTGTCGCCTTCCAGTAATACAAAAGCCTGAGACACAGGGATAATTGGCATGTAGCCGATTTCCAATGACTCATTCGCAGTGGTGACGCCGCTCCAACTCAGCAGTGCAACAAATATCGGAGTGAAGATAGATCGCATAATTTAAATCTCTAAGCATAATAAAAAGAGAATCGATAATAACTGTATAAAAACAAATTAAAATATTTTCTCAATACTGTTTTAGAATATAGATAGTCGATAAGATTCTAACGAATCACAGCCTCGACATATCAGGGCATCAATAGCGAAACAGCTAATCGGTAAATAATTGGCGATCATCATCCCTAAAGGTGCGTTCGCTATGATTCACTCAACTGTTACAGCCCCATTTACACCATGAAATAAAGGGAAACTGATTGGCCAACGGCCAGCCTTTAAGCAGCAACAATGAGGATGATTTATTCGTGTGCGGCTGCAGATAAAAAATACTATTTCTTAAAATATTTAAATATACGGCTAACGTTATACCCCAG
>JBLHLU010000365.1:0-3166 GCA_047623385.1 Paraglaciecola psychrophila | reverse complement strand
CGCCGGCCAGTTGCCGGCGCTGCAGTTAGATAATGGTGTCGTCATTTCTGAAGTCACTACTATTTGTGAATACTTAGAAGATATCAATGGTCCCAGTGACTTGATTGGCAGCGATGCTGAACAGCGCGCGCAAACTCGGATGTGGACACGGCGCATTGATCTAGGTTTTTGCGAACCGATGGCTAATGGTTTTCGCGCCAGCGAGGGACGTGCGATATTTGAAAACCGCATGAAGCTGGTCAGCCCTGAAGCTAGTGGTGATTTAAAAGCTTTAGCCCAGAACAAACTTGACTGGCTTGACGAGCAACTGCAGGGCAAAGAATTTGTCTGCGGTGAGCGCTTTAGCCTAGCTGATATTATGTTGTACGCTTTTGTTGAATTTGGCGGAGCCGTCGGTCAGCCGCTGGCTCCGGGCCACGTTAACATCAAAGCTTGGTTTGATCGGGTGACCGCTCGTCCTAGCATTGCCGTTTCACAATAGTAGCGATAGTCAGCAATAGTGGCAGTGCCTAGGGCAGTGCCACCTCTACTTAGTATTTTGAGCAAGTAGGTGTTGGGCTCCGCCGGGTCATTACCCGCGTCGAAACAGCCTGTTGGTAGCACACTGTGTGGCACTATCTTGCCCGTCAACCGCCGCAGCTTGTTATTGAACTTGAAATAGTCTGGCGCAATCTAATCCGTGATCGCTTTAGTTCAATGGCAGAACCCAGTGGCAGTCGCTTGAGGAAGGGTGGCCGAGGGTTTGATCTTGCCAGATTTAATTGTAAAGTTATGGCGATAGACTCGAAATAATACGCTATTGCAGCGTTTTTCTTAAATGACCTAGCGCCAGCTATACACTCTTTTGCTAAAATTTCTTTGGCGAAAACCCGGTCACTTTTTCTATAGCTAGTTCACGGCCCAGTGCCGTCAGAGGGTGCACCACAACTAAGCCGCGCACCGACTTTTTAAGTTTGCCCATGTCGGCCTGCTCTTCTTTAGTTAATTCACGATTGAAGGATAAGGCTTTAATAATAGTCCCTTGGTTACCTATCTCACGATCGTTTTTGTTTTTTGCGTTAGCTACCGCTTTGCTTAAGGAATCTATTTCGAGCTGGAATTGAACAACAATTTCTTGTTCGCCACGCTGCTTAGCGGCGGCCAACTTACGTTTAGATTTGTCTAATTTACTATTGAGGCCTTGCAGTTCTTGTTTGATATTCATAGTGGCACCTTTAATCTCTGAATCTCTCAATTTTAGCGCCAATATTACTGCCAGGATAAGCCTTCAGTGCATCTCGCCATAGCGTGGCATTATAACAGTTAGTCAGCAGAAAACGATTGCCCGCTAAAGGCGCATTCGTTTTTTTGGGAGAGACAGCCTATTGCAGGCAACAATAGCCATAGTGTTAAGCCCCCGTTTTAGCTCGAAACCCTGAGTAGCTAGTCTATGCCGTCTCACCACGGCGACTGTTGGTGTCATTGTCCACGCTGCAGCTACCAGTCAGTATTATGCACCTTCCCGGTGAGGACTGTTTTGTCGCGTCTAGGCCTGTGTCAGCCCTTCCTACCAGGCAAAAAATTAACGCGGCTATTTGCTGGCAGAAATCGCGCGACTAACGCCGGTACTGCTAGGTGCGAAGCTTGATCTTATTCATTGCTTGAGCCGTTCACCGAGAATTCTGAAAACATCTGCAGAGATACCCAGTCCAATATGCGATGCCTTGACTTCGATGTGTTCGACATTCGGCGACTTTTCATCGATACAGGCCTGCCATGCAACGATGCCGTCGGTCTTAGAGTAGATTGCAGTGACCGGGGTGGTCAGCAGATTAGCGTCTTCTCGCTCAATAATTATCTGTTCAATTTCGTCTATATCAATACCTTGGGCACGGTACAGTGGTGCGACTTGGGTATATTTGGGTCCACCAATAATGGGGCTGCCCAAAGTGAATACTTGTTCTACGCGATCCGGAAGGTCTCTGGCTACTTCCCGGGCGAGGTATCCGCCAAGACTCCAACCGACAATAACAATAGGCGCCGCTGCACCGCGAGTTCGTTTTTCGATGTCCTCTACCAGTTCATTTAACGTTGCCAGTACATCTTTGATATTGAGTCCCCGGTTCCAGCCCTGAACATGATGGCCCAGAAAACTGAGGTAGCCGCGAATCGGTAGTGTTGAGAAATCATCGGCACCAAATCCCGGCATAACAATTATTTCTCTGGGTTTTTCAGTCTTAAGTTTGCCGAGCTGGGGAGCCTGAAGTAAAAGCTTGGGTAGTTCAAATGCGGCAAAGGCTTCATTGAACATGCTGGAAAATACCGGGGGTTTTAGCTGGGTCAATTGAATACTCCAATAGGATTGCTTTTAATCGTGTTAATTTCAGTAGTGTCGATTTGAGTAAAACTATCGCGTTTTCTCACCTTCGTGCAACACAATAAGTTGCTCCGGCCTAATCACCTTTACCCTGCCGGTTGCGGTCTTGTGGTCGGATAAAAACCACGAGGATAACAGCGGCTGAGAGCCAGTTCTACTGCCATAGGACGACGGTGTTATCAATATGTGTACCCTGTTGTTATCAGCAGATGTTTCCGGCTGGATCGGTCTCGATGCCCACAATAATACTGTCTTCAGATTGCGGCTTTCTGGCAATTAACCAAGGCCCTGTTGCCTCATTAAACACTTTATGGCGCAGTTGCAATACACCGAATCAAGCGGTACTTACCGGCTAAAACTCGATGCCCTGCGCCAGTCTCAATGTGATTCATCCGAGTCTCTGCTCTTAACTAGCGCGGCTCAGCTATACCGAGTGGCAAAACAGTTAGAGTCAGTGAGTGGTAGCGCTGGTGCTAGTGCTGCAGCGGTGTTCTCCAAGTGCTCTTTGCTGCTGGGCAATGAGTGCCGGCAATAATTGTATAACAAAAGACGCCGCTAATGTTTTCAGCTGCGGTTAATGCCCCACCGCAACAGTGATGAGGTTGCACAAAACAGAGCTCCGGTTATTGATAGCGCGCAACGCGAGCTTACTGCCTAGTGAAACCGGCGGTGATGCCGATCTGTGAGTCTGTATGAGCTCGGGTCAGCCACCTTAAGACCTCGTCAATGGCGCACAACGCAATCGCGCACAACGTACAGCGTATTAACTCACCGCTGCGCTGTTTGCAGACAAAGCGGGTGTGGCTATAG
>JBLHLU010000364.1:0-3226 GCA_047623385.1 Paraglaciecola psychrophila | reverse complement strand
ACGGCCATCTTTAAGTCTTCGATAGGCTGTCTGGCGCGCAGTAGCGGGCTGTTGGTAACTTTTATAATACGGGCGGTTAAGGCGGCATCGTTAGTGATGACATCTGACAGTTTTTTGATATTAATGTGTTCGTCATTGGCAGCTTCACGCACCTGCAATGCAACTTCAGGCAGGGTTGGCAGGACCAATTGGTTAGTTTCGATAGCGTTTATTATCTGCGCTTTTATTTGCTGGATTATATCGCTCATGGCTTGGGTAAAATCCTGTCTGATTGATGAAATCTCTTATCGATAGCGCTAGGCGTCATTGTTTAACTGCGCGGCTAAGCTCAAGGTTTTGACCTTAGCCATTGACCGGCGCTGTGGCAATAATTTCATAGTTATCTGGCGCTTAGCCCGGCAAAAAGACTATGTCTGCTCATTGAGTGTGTACGGTAACGACAGTATTGTCACCGCGATGTTTTGACTTATCTCATCGGCGTTGCTAGCGCCTACGACAGCCGCTTGCTGGGGTCGAAATAGCACATTATCAGCGTCGACGTTGGCCCGTGTAACAACCGCTAGCGCTTCGCTGCGATGCGCGCCAACAGCAATACAATTGACGATCTTGCCAATACTTTGCTCACTGTTCGGGCCATACAGGTCGTCGCCAGGCTCGATTGACTTGGTCTCTAGAGCAATGCGATACAGTTGGCGTTTCAATTTTCCTTTGTAGTGCATGCGGGCGATAACTTCCTGTCCGGTATAACAGCCCTTAGTGAAGCTGATTGCGCCGGTAAGGTGGTAGTTGAGCATTTGTGGAATAAATAGCTCTGAGGTGGCAGCTGACACTTCGCCACAGCCCTGGCGAATAACCAGAAGTTGCCAATGTTGAGCGCTGAGCAGTGCTTGGCCGCTATTGAGTTGCGGCCACAACAGTGCCAGTTGGTCGCTGGGTAACCAGCATTCAAACAACATTGCGCCCTCGTCCAGTTGCACTACTACCGCGCCATCGCGACTGACCGACTGATACTGGCCGCCGGGGAGGGCGCCAAATACCCGGGCAATGATGCTGCCTGCGGTGGCCCCAGATAGGCCTATAGCGGTAAAATCCTCACTGGCGTCGGTATGGGTTGCTTTGGAAAACACAATGTATTTAGCTATGGCCTTGGCGGTAGTAGCGACTAGATCTCGGCGCATTCTGAGTAAATGGTGCTGCTGGTCGCTAGCGATCAAGAAACTGCTGAGGGTACGGCCCTTGACGGTACAAAAGGCACCTAACTGGGCCTGGGTGTCACTCACCTTGTCCAGATCACAGGTGGTTTGGCCCTGTAAAAATTTGCCGGTATCGGGTCCCTCGACGGCTAAAAAACCGTAGTGCTCTAGCACCGCGATACTCTCTGGCGGCATGCTGTCTGCCAGTGCTTCAAAGGCAGCGGTCGGATCGAGTTGGCTGTTGATAGTGTTGAAAAAGGAAAGCTGTTCGGTATTCATAAATAGGTAGGTCACTTGATTGCGTTGCAGCTCATTCTAGGGGTTTACACTAGCGCTGTCAGTAATACCCGGGCTTTTGTCCATATCCGCGGTAAACGTTTCGGGCTATACTGCCGTTTTTCAAAGGTCGCGACAAAACGCTATGATTTCAAACCCCGAACACAACAGGATCCGCTGGGCCAGTCGGCGCGGTATGTTAGAGTTGGACCTTTGTCTGGTGCCGTTTTTTGACAACTGTTTTTCAGAGCTGGATGAAGTTGACCAACAACGTTATATAACATTGTTGGAAGGCGAGGACACCGATTTATTTTATTGGATGCTGGGCCGTGGGCGGCCCACCGATCCGGATTTAATCATTATCGTTGACAAAATTTTGCATTATTTGAAGCATCGCCCGCTAGCCGTTTAGGCAGGGCTCGTCAGCGTGGCTCAAGGGAGTGAGCGCGATGTCCGATAATACCGGCATATCTTTTTCTCTAGCGATAACACCCTCGCGTTGGATGTTGATCTATCTGTTGCTATTTTATCTCGCGCTGTTGGTAGCGCTGTGGTATCTGCCGCTGTCTGGATACTGGCAGTGGTTGGCACTGATAGTGTTGCTGGTATTTTGCTTTCGAAACTGGAAGGCTACAATGTTGCATCCAGTAGAACGTTTGTCTTGTCAGCAAAGCGGTTGGGTTATTGTGCGTGGTGGCGTCACTGTGCCGATCGAACTTCGCCAGATAACCGTCTGGCGCTGGTTAATCGTGCTCAACTTCTATTTGCCGCAGAACCGCTGGCAGCAGTCGTTAGTGCTGTTTCCAGACAGTGCCGAGTAAGACTCGCTGCGTCAGCTGCGGGTTATTCTGCGACATTTGAGCTTGTAGCATGGGTCTGCGGTCGGTCGTTAAAAGTCTCCAGGCACCAGTATCGTATCTTTGGCAATCTCACTTTGCTGTGGATAGTCCAGCGTATAATGCAGGCCTCGGCTCTCTTTCCGAGACATAGCCGAGCGAATAATTAGCTGCGCAACGATGGCTAAGTTTCTCAACTCCAGCAGGTCGTTACTGACTTTGTAGTTGCGGTAGTAATCGGTAATTTCCTGTTGTAGCAGCTCTGCTCGGCGCAGTGCCCGCTGTAGTCGTTTGTCGGTTCTTACTATACCCACATAATCCCACATAAAACGGCGCAATTCGTCCCAATTGTGGGCAATCACCACATCTTCATCAGAGTCAGTAACCTGAGACTCGTCCCATTTTTGTATTACTATCGGTGCCGGGGCACTGGCGATTTGAGACATGATATGGGCTGCGGCGGAGCTGCCATAGACCATACATTCCAGCAGTGAATTACTGGCCATGCGGTTGGCGCCATGTAAACCGGTAAAGGAGGTCTCACCGATCGCATAGAGATTGCCAACATCAGTCAACCCTTGATGGTTAACCATAACACCGCCGCAGGTGTAATGGGCGGCGGGTACCACCGGGATTGGGTCGCGAGTAATATCGATGCCCAGTTCAAGGCAGCGTGCTTTTACTGTAGGGAAGTGGTGAAGTAAAAAATCGGGAGATTTATGACTTATATCCAAGTACACACAGTCACTACCTAGGCGTTTCATTTCGTGGTCGATCGCCCGAGCGACGATATCCCTTGGAGCCAGTTCGCCGCGGCTATCATAGCGATCCATAAAACGTTCGCCGTTGGGCAGCAATAATTTGCCGCCTTCACCGCGAATAGCCTCGGTGATCAGGAATGACTTGGCCTGGGGATGATAT
>JBLHLU010000363.1:0-3275 GCA_047623385.1 Paraglaciecola psychrophila | reverse complement strand
GCTTTTTAGTTAGTTTTCTTGCGGAAGGTAATATCGCCGCAATGGATGAGTCTACAGCCGCTAACTACATCGCCTACTATTGGGGCGGGGCAATGATTGGGCGCTTTATAGGTGCCATTGTGATGCGTAAAATAGCCGCCGGTAAAGTTCTGGCGTTCAATGCAGTAGTTGCATCTGCGTTAGTGGCAACTGCCATGGTTAGCACCGGTGGTGTTGCAATGTGGGCAATTTTGTTGGTTGGGCTGTTCAATTCAATTATGTTTCCAACGATTTTCAGTCTCGCCTTAAATAATTTGGGTGATCTAACGGGTCAAGGCTCAGGCATATTATGTCTGGCCATTGTTGGCGGTGCAATTGTTCCACTGTTACAAGGTGCTCTAGCGGACGCAATGGGGATTCAGTTAGCTTTTTTTCTACCGGCATTATGTTATCTCTATATTGCCTACTACGGTGTTAAAGGTTGTTCACCGAGTGTCCATCCATAAATAGAGGTTTGTTAAGGTTTGGTCGGTGGCGTTACAGTGGCAGCTTACCTGGCCTGCTACGGTTCCTTTGGCGACAGTGAACGGCAGTTTTGTGGCGGCTAAACAGTGAATAAATTTCTCCGTATCGATGGCCTAGTTTATGCGCTGCGCTCGGTGATACTTGATTAACCCATTATTCGTAGCGCAGTGTAATTATGATACCTGATACGCTATCGTTGTATTGCTATGGCCTCAATAGAAAAGCTAGCTGATTTAACTCGATGATGTCGTCATGAGGTAGATATCCTCGAACTACCGGCACTAAATCGCTTTTCTTGCTAATAAACTAAAGCACTATCAAAGGACGCCAAGGAGACTTCGATGACAGAGAAAAAACCGCGCTATTTCGAGCGCCCGGAACAAGACGAAGCGCCGTTGGGGTTTTGGCGCATTGTACTGGTGGTGATTAGTACTCATTTGGGTGTGCGGTCGCGGCAGCGGCGAGAAGAAGACTTTCGCCGCGCCAATGGACTGCATATTTTCATCGCCGGTATTATCTACTTTTTGGCGCTGTTAGTCGGCTTGGTGGTGTTAGTGAACAGTATTAGCTAGTGCTGGTCGCAAACCACGCATGGGTGTTATGAACGATTTTTGTTGCTCTGATTGTTGTATTCTCAGCTATCGGACAATGTAAGCTTTTAGCCAGTATGCTGTTGTCACATTGCGAGCTAAAAGCTACCGACAGCAGTTGTTAGTGCCCTAAGTGGGCAGCAGTAGCGTAAACAGGGCGCCGCCCAGGGGCGACTCGGTGATGTTTAGCTGGCCCTGGTAGCTGCTGACAATATCGTTGACAACATCTAATCCGATGCCTTGGCCGGGCGCTTTTTGGTCTAGACGTTGGCCTCGCTGCACTACACCAGCCCGCGCTGATTCGTCAATGCCAGCACCATCGTCGTGAATTTGCAGGCGCAGCAAGCCCTGGTGGAGGTCGGCGCATATGCTGACCTTTCGCCGACAGGCCTTGCAGGCGTTGTCAGCGATATTTCCCAAAACTTCCATCAAATCACGCTTGTCACCGAGAAAATGCGCCGCTGCGTCTACCTGTTGTTCGATCTCGATGGCTTTATCGGCGTAAACCTTGCTCAAAGCGTTACTCAGCTGTGCCACTACCGGCGCCACCGGTACCCGCTCGCTGAGGGTATTGGGGACCGCTATCACCGCGCGTTGCAACTGGTGGGTGATAATATCTTCCATGTGCTGACTCTGCTGCGCGATCAGGCTATGGGACTGATCTTGACTACCGGTTTCCAATTCTACCCGGATCACCGCCAGCGGTGTTTTTAAGCTGTGAGCTAGGTCCGCCAGAGTATTTTGATAGCGTTCGCGCTGTTGTTGTTCAGTGTCGATCAACGCGTTGAGATTGCGACTAAGACCCTGCAACTCAACTGGATAGTTACCCTGCAAGTGCTGCTGCTGACCATTTTCTATGGCTTTAATGTCGCGGGCTAAACGGCTCAAAGGCAGTGTTCCCCAGCGCAGTACAATTAACAGCGCGGCCATCAGCGCCAGCGCGCCAATAGTTAACAGTTGTAAGATTGAGTGTTGAAATAGGGTGATTTTGGCCAGTATAGGGGCGCTGTCCTCAAGTACCGTAAAAGTAATGATTTGCGGGACATCGTCGATAATCTCCCACTCTACCGTGTAGTGTGAAAGATAGTAGTCGTTGCTATGAGTAAATTCGCTATGTCCCGGTGCCGCCTTGCCCATAGCTGTCATTGTCGCCGGCAATACCAGTGCTCTGGCAGAGTAGGATCGCCACAGGACCTTACCATTGCGATCGTGTATCACCCCATATAGTCCCGACTGGTCTTCGTCAAAGCGTGGTTCGCGTAATTCATCGGGCATAGCGATGGCGTTATCATTGACCGTAGCAGCTGACAATAATACATAGTTTTGTAGTTGCAGCTGCTCCCATTTGGCGTCGTAGGTATTGCTGATATAAGCTCGGTCGACAGCGTAATACACCAGCCCAAAAAACAGCACCAGTAGCATCAAGCTGGCAATAAGTAGGCGCGCAAACAGTGAATTAGGCACGGTGCTGTTATGGCTGCGGTTGTCTAGGGGGCAAGCTAAAACGATAGCCTTGGCCGCGTACGGTGGCAATCGGTTTGAGCTCGCCGCTGGGATCGATTTTTTTCCGTAGCCGACCGATAAACACTTCGATCACGTTGCTGTCACGATCGAAGTCCTGATCATATAAATGCTCGGTCAACTGCGCCTTCGAGATAACCTTGCCGGCATTGTGGGCGAGATACTCCAGCGTGTTGTATTCGTAACTGGTCAGCTCCATCAGCGTATTGTCGATCATTGCGCTCTTAGCGGCAGTGTCGATAGCCAGCGCCCCAAAGTGCAGCCGCGGGCTGGCATTGCCGACACTGCGGCGCAACAGGGCATTGATACGGGCGATCACCTCCTCCATCTGAAAGGGTTTCACCACATAATCGTCGGCACCGGCCTCCAGACCCTCGACCTTGTCCTGCCAGTCGCCTCTCGCCGTGAGTACCAGTACCGGGTAGGTTTTGCCACGATCGCGCAGTTGTCGAATCAGCTCAATGCCGGGTAACTCCGGCAAGCCTAAGTCGATAATCGCCAAATCGTAGTCAACTTCCAGCCCCATAAACAGCCCCTCGCGGCCATCGGCGGCGCTATCGACTGCGTAGCCGTGTTTGACGAGGGCTTTTTGCAATTGCTCGCGCAGCTGTTGCTGGTCTTCGACTATCAATAATCTCATGGCATCGGTCACTCGTAGCG
>JBLHLU010000362.1:0-3319 GCA_047623385.1 Paraglaciecola psychrophila | reverse complement strand
AGCGATAGCAGTGACTATGCCGCCAATGTGGAGTTAGCCGAAGCGATTGCAACTAGCGGTGATCCCGCCGAGGCCACTGCGCCGCTTTTGAAGGTAGCCACCCCCGGCCAACACTCGATAGAAGAGGTTAGCGCCGCGCTGCAGGTGGATGCCAGCCAGCTGGTAAAAACCCTAATAGTACAGGGAGAAACTGCCGACGACGAGCAGCCCGCTGGGTTGATCGCCTTGGTATTGCGAGGTGATCACCAGCTCAACGAATTAAAGGCAGAAAAATTAGCGGGTGTTGCTAGCCCCTTAGTGCTGGCTACCGAACAGCAAATCCAGGCTAGCCTGGGCTGCACTATTGGCTCGATTGGCCCAGTCGGGCTGTCGATCGCTATTATCGTCGATCGCAGTGCCGCGCTGTTGTCAGACTTTGTCTGTGGCGCCAATGAAGACGGCTTTCACCTGAGCGGCGCAAACTGGCTTCGCGACTGCAAATATGATCGAGTCGAAGATATACGCAATGTAGTAGAAGGTGATCCTAGCCCAGACGGTCAGGGCTTTTTGCAAATTAAGCGCGGCATTGAAGTTGGGCATATTTTCCAGCTTGGAACCAAATATTCTGAAGCACTCAAAGCGACAGTGCTCAACGAAAACGGTAGAGATCAAGTTATGCCGATGGGTTGTTACGGCATCGGCATAACCCGAGTAGTAGCGGCCGCAATCGAACAAAACCATGACGAACGCGGTATTGTTTGGCCGGATGCTATAGCACCGTTTCAAATCGTTCTGGTACCTCTAAATATGCACAAGTCACAGGCCGTTAGCGATTGTGCAAATACACTCTACCAACAATTAACTGCTATGGGCTATGAGGTTTTGTTAGATGATCGCGGCGAGCGACCCGGGGTGAAATTTGCCGATATGGAACTAATGGGCATTCCCCACCGTATTGTTATTGGCGATCGAGGTCTGAAAAATAACGCCTTGGAATACAAGGGCCGCAGCGACCAAGACAATACTGACATAGCGCTTGACCAGGTGTTGGACTTTGTTCGTGAGACCGTCGATAGCAGAGCCTAACATTGGCTAACTCCCCGGCGCTAATAACCGTGATTGTCACTCCAGCGCAGGGGTTGTTGCGCATTGCTGCCGTGCTAATGGCGTTGTCGCTAGGTGCCCACAGCATGGCTGCGGCAGCGCAACTTCACGCACCGCGGGCAGCGCCGTCAACAATACGACTAACTACATCAGGGGCTAACCCTTCAGCAACGACAACCAGAACAACAACTCTATCTACTCCGGCATCTAATCCGATAACTACCCCAGTTACTACCCCAGTAACTACTTCAGTCAATACCCCGGCAACTGTAACGAAGCCTTCGACCATTAAAGATGAGGAGGAGGAGCTGCGCCGCTTTCTGCGCCAGACCATTGCCAGTGCCGATAGTTTTAATGATCGCTTTGATGCCGAGGTCTGGCTTGTCGATATGTCAGCTAGACTCAGGCCCTTTATCAAAGACCCGACCGACAGGCTCAATTTTTTACGCGTATTACACCGCGAAGCAACCGCCAGCGGGTTAAAACCCGATCTGGTGTTGGCGCTAATCGAGGTCGAGAGTGGCTTTGATAGCTATGCCGTTTCCCGGGCTGGTGCCCAGGGCCTAATGCAGGTCATGCCGTTCTGGAAAAATGAAATTGGCCGCCCCGAAGACAACCTAATTGATACCCAGACCAATCTCAGCTACGGCTGTCGCATCCTGCAATTTTATCTCAACAAAGAGCGCGGCAACTGGATGAAGGCACTGGCCCGCTACAATGGCAGTTATGGCAAGTATTGGTATTCCGAGCGGGTTATGGACGCTTGGCAAGCGCGCTGGCTGGTGCGCTAAAATATTTTTCTAGATTTAACACTGCTCTTGCTAGCGGATATTAATACCGCTAACGCTGTTCAGCGTTAGTTCATCTTGGCGACACTATGATAGGCCTAAATCCACAGCTCAGGTGACAGCCATGAATAACGCCGCCATTAACTTCAGTGCTATAAACTATTGTAAAAAACACCGCTATCCACATCCTCCCCTAGGCTCGGGCCATTCAACAAAAAATCCCGTCGCGATCGGCTATAGCAGAATTTTAGCCGGTCTACTGGCGATATCACTGTCTTTTTCAGCCACTGCTGGGTCGGGATCGGATCGCCACGGGTCATCAGCGAATCATTTTTTTGACTATGCCAAAGTGCAGTCCGCTAGCCCCATCATCGAGACTATAGAACACCGCCGCCCCGTAGAAACCTGCCGCGATCGCCCTGTCCGTTCAAAACATAAACACAGCGTGACGCCCATCATTCTTGGCACTATTATCGGTGCCGCACTCGGCAACGAATTGGGGCATCACCGCAGTAACAAGCGTGTTGGTGCGGTGGCGGGCTCAATACTCGGAGCAGCTATCGGCTCAGACATCAGTCGTCAATCACCTCACCGCGGCGACGGCTACCACAGCGAGACCCAATGCACTACGCGCTATGAAAGTGAATTTGAAGAGCAAGTGACAGGCTACAATGTCGAGTATCGCTACCGCGGCACCACCTATTACACCCAGACTCGTGACCACCCTGGCAAGCGACTGCAGTTAAAATTACGCATGGCACCGGTGCCCTCTTAAACAACAAACTCTCACTGTAAGCCTTGGTCAGCTGAGTAAAAAATTGCTCAGTCGTAAAGTTAGGAAACAGCTTTTCCGTACTATACGACTGTATTTTTATAACTAAACGGTCTTCGTCTCAGTATATTAGCCCGCTATACTTGGCTGGTATGCAGACCGCTCTCGGCACATCGTCGCTAAGCGCTGTTGTACAGAGGTTTGGCCATGACCATATCAGCAAGTCTGGAAAACTTTCTTATAGCGCAACAGGTCGACTACCAACTGGTCGCCCATCGCTATACCGATACCGCCTTTAACACCGCCAGTACCGCGCATATTCGCCCTTCCTGCATAGTCAAAGGCGTACTCCTGCAGGACCTGCAGGGCTTTGTAATGGCCGCCCTAGGCGCCGACCGTGCCCTCGACATCGATCAAATCAACCAGCAACTAAATCGCCAACTCAACCTAGCTAGTGAGCAGGCCTTAGCCGAGGCCTTGAAGGATTGTGTTTTAGGGGCAGTGCCAGCGCTTGGGCAGGCCTTTGGCATAACCACTGTGTGGGATAGGCGACTGGGGTTTCAGCCCAGTTTTTACCTCGAGGCTGGCAACCACCAACAGTTAGTACGTCTGAGTTACCGCGACTTTATGAAACTGATGAATGGCAGTATTCAGTGTGCCGTATCAGCATTGACTA
>JBLHLU010000361.1:0-3374 GCA_047623385.1 Paraglaciecola psychrophila | reverse complement strand
CTGGCGGTGATGGCGGTGCAGCTGTTGTTTATGATTCCGCTGGTTTGCCTGTTAGCGGTACTGGTGGCTTTTGTTCGCGACCTCAACTATGTTATTCCAACGCTGCTGCAATTTGCCTTTTTTTGTAGCGGCATATTTTTCAGTATCGAAACCGTCGCCCCAGAATACCAAGAGCTGTTTTTTATCAACCCGATGGCGGGCCTAATCCATCAATACCGGGAGACGCTGCTGCACAACCACTGGCCAGACTGGTTTTACCTCGGCAAAATTTTATTGGGCTCAGCGCTGCTGTGGCTGATCACACTCTCGCTGTACCGCCGCCACGAATACACCATCACTCGATTAGTACAGGAGTAGCCGATGTCCAGCGACATTATTATTTCGGTTAAAAACGTCGGCCTTTCCTACCGCAAAAAGAAGTCGTTTTTTCGCCACCAGTACTTCCCAGCGCTAAAGGATATCTCCTTTGATGTTAGACGTGGAGAAACCGTCGGCATCATCGGCCGCAATGGCGTTGGCAAGTCAACGCTGCTAAAGCTATTGTCGGGAATTTACATGCCCGACACCGGCAGTATTACCAATCATGCCCGTAAGACTTCGCTGCTGACACTGCAGGCCGGCTTCGACTTGAATTTGTGCGGCCGCGACAATGCCATTATCAGCGGTATGTTGCTAGGCTACGAAAAGACCCGTATTTACGCCGAGTTGGATAATATTGAGCGCTACAGTGAACTGGGCGAGTTCTTTTACCAGCCACTAAAAACCTACTCTACCGGCATGCGTGCACGCCTCGGTTTTGCCACTGCAACTCACCTGTCTCCCGAGGTGCTACTGGTGGACGAAGTGCTGGGGGTGGGTGATGAGAAGTTTAAAAAGAAGGCCACCGCCACTATGGAGGACATGATCAAATCGGACCGCACCGTCATTCTGGTGTCCCACGCCGCCGCGGTGATGGCAAAACTATGCAATCGAATTATTTGGATCGAAGACGGCTTAGTGCAGGACCAAGGCGACCCCACTACCGTTCTGGCCGCCTACCAACAAAGCTAAGCCGCTTGGCCGAGGGTGCTCACTACTGCGCCAACCACCTAACAGTACCACTCAAGTACTGAGATCTTCCTCGGCAAACTGCATCGCGTAGAGCTTGGCATATTGCCCAGCTTTGGCCATCAACTCGCTGTGGCTGCCCTGCTCGACAATGACACCTTGATCCATAACCACAATCCGATCGGCTTTTTCAACCGTGGATAGCCGGTGGGCAATCACAATGGTGGTGCGACCCGCCATAACCGCCTCCAGCGCACCCTGAATATTGCGCTCTGACTCGGTGTCCAGCGCCGAGGTCGCCTCGTCTAACACCAACACCGGGGCATCTTTTAGCAGCGCCCGGGCAATAGCAATACGCTGGCGCTGGCCGCCGGACAAACGGGTCCCGTCCTCGCCGACAATAGCGTCGAAACCGCCGGGCTGCTGGCGGATAAAATCCAGTGCTTGGGCTTTTTCTGCCGCGTCTTCCAGCGCACCAGCATCGACGCTGGCGAGTTGGCCGTAGGCAATATTGTTGGCAATGGTATCGTTAAATAGCGTGACCTGTTGATTGACCAGCGCTATCTGGCGGCGCAGGCAATCAATTTTCAGCTCGCCGATATCACTGCCGTCCAATTGAATGGTGCCACTTGAGCACTCATAAAAGCGCAATAACAAACTAGCCAACGTTGATTTTCCACTGCCGGAGCGCCCGACGATAGCAACCGTCTCACCGGGCTCAATCACCAGATTGATGTCGTGCAATACCCTCTCGTCGGGCTGGTAGCCAAAGCTGACATTACAGAACTCGATACGCCCGCTGGCACGCTCGATCTCGCGACTACCGGACTGAACCTCTACCGCCTCATCCAACAACATAAAAATCGACTCGGCTGCGGCAAGACCGCGTTGAATAGTGGCATTGACCTCGCTCAAATTGCGAATCGGCTTGGCAATCATACCCGCCGCTACTACGTAGGCGACCAGGTCACCGGCGGTGGCAGCGGTCGTGCTGGCCAAATACAGCACAAAAAACATAATCGCCGCCAGCGCTAGCGCCACAATACTCTGCAGCACCGGCGTTTGAATGGCCTGCACTTTGCTAAATTTAAGCCCCTGCCGAGTATTTTCGTCACTCGCTTGGTGAAAGCGGCGCTGCTCATAGTGCTCGCCACCGTAGCTGCGAACCAGGCGATAACCCTGAATAGCCTCGTTGGAAACGTGGGTGACCTGCCCCATTGTCGATTGCATTTTTTCACTGAGTCGGCGAAATAGTTTGCTCGCGTAAGCAACCAGCGCTCCAAGTACCGGCGCCACCAAAACAAAGGCCATGGTCAGCTGCCAGTTTTGCCACAGTAAGTACACGAGAAAGCCGACTACAGTGAATCCCTCTCGGAACAGGATTTTAATTGCCTGGGAGGCGGCAGCGCTGACCTGATTCACATTGTAGGTAATCATCGACACCAGCTCGCCGGAGTTTTTGCGGTCGTGAAAGGCGCTGGGCAGCACTAACATATGATCGAACATCTGCTTGCGCAAATCATTGACCACCCCCAGCGATACCCTAGCGAGGTAATAATTTCCGGCAAAAAAACCGGCACCGCGAACTAAGCTGATCACCACCACCGCTACCGGTACCAGATAAATCAACGCCGCATCCTTGCCCTCCAGCCCATCGACAAAATATTTCATCATATGTGCCAGCGCAACCTGAGTAGCAGCATAGGCGGCAAAACCTAACAAACTAATCAGAAAGAAAAACCAGTACTTACCGGTATAGGACAACAGGCGCCAGTAGACCGACCAACTGTCGGCGGCGGCGGGTGGACGATCGGGTTTAGACATGGTGGTGAGCCCCAGCAAGGCGAGTCGTTCGGTGGCGTTCGATGGCAAACAAGTACAGTTGTTAATATCGAGCGGACCCTACTTGGCAAACAGCCCATTCACATTAACAGCAAAAGCCTATTATAGAGCAATCTCACCGATTATGGGACTGTCGCTTGCTGGCCCGTCTAACGGCGGCGGTTAACGAACGGTAATCACCCAAACTTGTATCCACCGGTAATGGCGCTTATTCTCTAACGCACAGCTAATAACCACAGTCTTTTAATGTCTTTTATTAAAGGACAACAACTATAATAGGGCAACAATACTGCTGTTATCTGATCGCGCGGGGCTAACCGCCGGTCCCACACTGGCCGAACAGACCGATGCGAGAACCAAAAACAGCCGTCGACGGCAATCGAGAAAGTCAGGTAAGCGCCGCTGGCACTTCTCGCTGGCCGGCCTTTTTGACCTCGCTGGAAAATCCTCAGTACCGCTGGCTATTCTTTGGCAACTTCGCCTTT
>JBLHLU010000360.1:0-3450 GCA_047623385.1 Paraglaciecola psychrophila | reverse complement strand
CTGGTAGTCTTGGCTTGCGGTCTTGACTGGTAGTTTTTTTAATAGTCTCGGTGAATACCGGCTATAGAGCGCGCAACTCTAAAGCCAGCGCCTAACCGTTAGGCTTAGTGAGAAGTTCTCGCCGCCATTGAGCTTGGCAGTGGCGCCCTAGCCTCTCAATAAGGTGAAAGCCTTGGATAACGTTGATTGCACTTAGCGCAGAAAATCATCGCACTGCAAAAAAGCCAGTGTTTCCCCGCTAAGCACTTATTTACCACGCCCAAAGTCTATCAGTCTTCTAAGAAGCACTTGCGCACAGCAGCCAAACTGTCATCGCTGATACCAATACTGCGCAGATATTCCACGGGACCGCCCCAGCGCTCATCTAGGCCATTCAAGAAGTCACCGATAGCTTGTTCAGGTACTCCGGCGTGGCCTGCTAAAGTCTCGCGGTCCATACCCTCGGGCAAACCCACGGTGCGCTCGACAAAGTCGACTTGGCGCGCCACATCGCGATTGGTTAATTTGTAATCTGCTTCAATAATAGCCCGATCAACGCCGAGAACCGACAATAAAAACGCAGTGGAAACCCCGGTACGGTCCTTACCTGCGGTGCAATGCAGCACCATAGGCGCACTGGCGGCATTTTCAAATAACGCAAACAAGCGCAGCCACGCTTCTGGTCCAAACTCCAGATAACCGAGGTAACGAGCGCCACTAATACCCGTGTCCCCCACCAATTTACTGAGTTGGTCGGTGCCGCCGTCGGGGATAACCGGTATATTGTGGTACTTTGCACCCATACCCTCCAGCGGGCCGCGGCCCTGATCGGCAATCTCTTCGGGTTTGCGCAAATCAATTTGGGTTTGAATACCCAGTGTAGCCAGGCCCTCTAAATCTTCAGCGGTGACTCGATCTTGACGCCCGGCGCGAAAATAGAGCCCCCACTTGACGGTGCCACCGTCGGCGGTAGGATAGCCGCCAATATCGCGAAAATTAAACGTTCCTTCAAAACGGTGGTGACGCTCGTCGTAATCGATCGTATAAGCACTACTGCTATCAGTCATTTTAGTCTCGCTACTTTGCGGTGATGTTTGCGTTGATGGCTGCGCATAGATTGGCGATTGGGCTAACGCTTGAATTTTTTATCGCTGGTCTTTTTAGCACTGCCGCTTTTTGTTTTTACTTTTTTCTTTTTCGGTCCCGCTGCTTTACCCGATGCTTTGAGCTTTTTGGGTCCGCGATAGTGGGCTTTTAAATCGCTAATGGTGCGGCGTTCAAACCGCATCGATAAATAGCGCTCTATGCTCGACATTGCGCCCCAGTCGTTAACATCTACTAGGGTGATCGCCAGGCCACGTTTACCGGCGCGACCGGTGCGGCCACAGCGGTGTTGGTGTTCGTCGCCACTGTGCGCCACATTAAAGTTGATGACCAAGTCGACGCCGTCGATATCGAGGCCGCGAGCGGCGAGATCGGTAGCGACCAACACCTGCATTTCACCGCTGCGAAATTGCGACAGCGATTGGCTACGTATTTTCTGCGGAATATCACCGTGAATATAACGGCTGTCAAACTTGAGATAACGCAGAACATGGCACAGCTGCTCACATTGGAGGCGGCTATTACAAAATACCATCACCCGGCCACCGTTCTGCTCGGCGATCAGTGCCGCCACCAGCTTCTGCTTGTGTTTAACGTCGTCAGTGAGAATCAGCTGCTGGTCTATATCGCGGTGCTGGCGCCGAGGACTTTCTACGGCGATAGACAGTGGCTGATTAAAATCTCGGCTGATAGCGGCCAGCTCACGCTTGTCGACGGTGGCAGAAAACAGCAAATTTTGGCGGCCACTAGCGCAGCGACGACTGAGATTACCAACAGCATCGGCAAAACCCAGATCGAGCAGGCGGTCAGCCTCGTCGAGCACCAGTAATTCGACGTCGTTAAGCAGCTCTGGGTAATTTTCCAGTTGCTCTAACAACCGACCCGGGGTGGCAATAACTATCTCTGGCGATCGCAGCAATGCGCGCTGTTGTACCTTAAAATCTTGACCACCGATGATCAGTGCGCTGTTGATTTCGATAGACTCGGTCAATTGCTCAAGCCGAGTGCGAGTCTGCTGTGCTAATTCCCGGGTGGGCAATAAGATCAGTGCGCGAATGGACGTAGTCGCCGGGGATACCGTCAACAGCCGGTTGAGCACAGGAAGTAGAAAAGCTAAGGTCTTGCCACTACCGGTCGGTGCCGTGACCATTAAATCGGCCCCGCTTAAGGCCGGCGGAATACTCTGGGTCTGAACGGCAGTCGCATCGACGAACCCCGCCTGATCAAGAGCCTGTAATAGCGGCTGACAAAGGGCAAGACTATTGAGTTTAGACAACGGCGGGCGCCTCATTCGGTTTTAGCGTCGCTGCGGTGGTGAGCAGCGCTAAAACCGCGAGTTTTATTGCCTTAGCCATCATCCATTCCCATTGATTGTTAAGCGAAAAAATGGAGTATATGGAATATGGCTGAGCAACGCAAAACAAGGTTTGTATTATGGCCTATCCACACTCTCGGCCGGATCGCTGTCGTTAGATCGCGGCCCATATTCAAGCAAAACAATCGATTAGCTTGATTGATTTTCACCCAAACGCGCTGCCAAGAACTCGACTCGCAGGCAGTACTGGTATCTGTTGCGGTGGTATAAGCGGCTACTCGACGGCGATTGTAAGCTGGAGTAACCATTGTATGCGAAACCTAAGAAACCCCCCGAGGTGTTCTAGAAACTACTGCTTACTCGTAGCAGCGCCACAGCGGCGTAAGTGGACAACTGATTAATTAACATGAGTTACAGCAGCCTATCAATGCAACTGGCTATTAATGATGGTTCTTAGGTTAGTATCGTCTGGGACGTATTAGTAATGGCTGACTCAGAACGACTGTAGACAAGCGATAGCCCGGTGACACCACCCAAAATACCGCGGTGGCCACTGAAAGATCTACCGAGGTGTTGAATGCAGTTTGAGCTGGGTATTGAGAGGTCTGCGCATTGAACTAGATAGTCCTTAACGCGGTAACAATAATCGACATAACTGCTTTTTATGCAAGGCAAGCGTAGGCTGGGCTCCAATAACAAAGGCGCCTTGCTGCATAGACCAACAATGTTTGCCTTCGCTGCAAGCCATTGGACCGGCCCCGTGTATCGATCATGCTGAAAATACCGTGTTTTCAGTCTTCCTGTTCACAGTTAAGCTCCGGGCGTATCTCAGCAAACGATATTTTTGCCTCCCTATTGTCAATGACAGCACAGTCAAAATCGTGAATACAAGGAGTCCCTTGGATGAATAGATTGGAATCTAACAATGGCAATGCGTTGGCACAGAGCCCTATCGGAAACAGGCTAAGTAAAACTATCTAATGGTTTTTTTAGCCAGCGACGCTGGGCAAGGGTACAAGTTGGTGCAGAGAGGGGGGTAAAACTTGGGGGTA
>JBLHLU010000359.1:0-3526 GCA_047623385.1 Paraglaciecola psychrophila | reverse complement strand
GTTGAAAATGGTGGTAACTTCCTGCAGATTGGAAAATACATTACCTATACCCTGCCCGACAATATTGGGAGTGACCTGTTTATAGGTCTTCGCTACTGGTGCCAGTAACAGACGATCGGCCTCGGAGTTGAAAATAAACACTTTTCTATTGATCGATTCTAGCGGATCAGTCGCAGCAATAATTTCGAGCGTATCGCCAAGGGGGATATAACGCAGCGGCAAATGACGAGCGGCAAATTTTTTCCAACTGTCCCAAAAAGGTATCTCTTCGGGCTTCTCGCGCTCTTGCCCCAGCGCCAGACCAGACACCAGACACAGGCTCAATAGTAGGCAAACGAGAGAGGCTATCAACCATGATTTCATGCTGTACATACCTGTCGATATTGTGGGGTGTTTAAGCGCATGCCGCCGCGTTTTTCTGCCCATAGCCATTAGAATATAATAATTTACTAAGCATAAATTTAACCTATCTGACATTGTACCCGATTCATGTTCACGGCAACAGTTCAATGCCCACCATGACCGCGCACAATGTGCGACATACTCAGTTTAGACAAAGCCACGGCATAGTGTTAGCTACCTAGCGCCGATTGTGGTGAAGACTCCTGCAACCACTGTAACAATGTTGGAAAATAGTCACTGTCGCCGTCTCGATGGCTAACCAACTCGTTGTGGTTATAGTTGCGCTTGTTGCCGTCGCGCCGGCTCAATAACAATAAGCGACTGTCGTGCTCACCAAGGCTACTGATGAAGCGACGTACATCCTGCGGGTGACCCAATACCGTGTCGGTTTTTGAGGCAATATAAATACTGGCTGGCCAAGGTCTATTAGCCGCCGCTTGAGCATAGGAAAAACCGTCTTTTAGGTCCAACCAATCCGCACTTTCAGACCATTGCCGGTAGTCATTAAAACACCCGGCGCTCTGGTCGCTGCTACCGATACCTAAGCGCTTGAGCGGGAACAAGCCCGCGGCTTTAATCAGCAGTGGCGCCAGCGAGTAGATCAGCCCCGATAACCACTGGCTGCGAAAACGCGTAGCTGGGCACTGGCGTCTAACCCCAAACTGAATCATTTTTTCGACCCTAGCAGCGCGCTCGCCAAAACGGGCATAATACGCGCTCAGCAACACCCCACCCCAGCCGTGACCCACCCACAGTTGCGGAGCGTTGCCGCGCTGTTCGGCCACACAGGCCAACAGCGCTGGTATATCTTCGGTGATCAGTTCATGGCTGCCAAAATCAGCATTTTTACACAGCGGTGGCTGGCTTTTACCGCGCCCGCGGAGATCGCCAACAAACACATCATAGCCTTGACGGGCCAAATAACAGGCCAGCCCGCTGCCGTCGCCGGCATAAAACCCCTCGCCACAGGACAGCGCACCATGCAACATAAACACCGGTGGACCGAGCTTACTTTTGTCGCAATAAAAACGCATGATATGCAGCTGCCCCGCCGCTGCCAGCGGCACCGCTATCGACTGGTAAATTAACTGTTCATTCATATTTGACAACATATAGATCGTATATAAAGGCAATACACCACACTGACTAGCACCTGCACGGCGCTAAGGCTGCCTGCACGATTTATTACAGGGCAAACTTTATTTCTCTACACTACAGAAAAACCCATACGCTAGATCACTAACGCTCAGCTTAAAACCGAAACTACTGGCGACGGTATAAGCTGCTCGATGGCGCTAACTGCTAAAGGTTAGCAGCGAATGTTTAACCTCTTTCCACAGTTCCCGCAGCCGTTTCTCAGATACCGGCCTGGTTGTTCCCAACTGCTGAGCAAACAGCGACACTCGGTACTCCTCCAACAACCAGCGATACTCTACTAACAGAGCGCTTCGCGCCTGTGGCTCCGCAGTATCCTGCCACTGCTGATAAAGCGGTTCTGAGAGCTCCCGCAGCGTTGTTGATAGCTGCCTGTCGCGCTGAAAATGGCCGCGGAATTTTTCTATTCGCTGCTGTACCGCTTGCAGATAACGCGGGTATTGCTGCAGTTGCTCAAAGTGAGTATCGGCGATAAAGCCCGGTATAAACAAATAATCAAGCTGTTCTTGTATATCACTAATAGCAAAGGCCCAGGCCAGCTCGTTGGCCTTTTTTAAGGCCTTTTTAGCACCGTGATAACTGGCGGCAATATCGGCTAACAGCGCTGCCATGGCGTTGGCCTGGGTCATCAGCAAACCTTTACCGCGAATCAGCTGAGCCTGAAAGTCAGCGTCAGATCTGACCATCGCTTGACCCTCGACAAAGACTTGAAAAAACACCGCGGTTAACAAGTTATCCAACCACTGCTCTCGCGCCAGCGTTTTACCTTTTTGAGAGAGCCCGGCCAATTGCAAATTAACATTATTACCACGCAGCAAATCTTTGTGCAGGGCTTTTAACTGCTGTGGTAGTTGCAACATGTACAAACGCACAAGGCCGAGTTCACTAGCCCGACTAGCCTGTTCACTGAAGTCTTTTAACTCAATGGCGACACTGTCACCGCAATCAACCAGCGCCGGGTAGCTGGTAATAGTAACCCCGGCCTGTTCAAACAAATGTTGGGTTGGCAACTCACCAAAATCCCACTGGGTGATATTTTCTGCCTTGAAACGCGACTGCGTCTGCTGTTGCAAAGTATCGCTGACATGCTCTTTAAAATTGTCGAGAATTTTCTCTAAATTTCGACCCTGACCCAGCGACTTACCCAACTCATCGACTACGCAGATATTGATTCGGTAAAAATCGTCCAGTTGCTCCGGCTGCCAGCTGTCCAGCTCGATGGTGACTCCGGCGACGCTGCGCAACTGGCGAGACAACGCCTCTAACAGGGGTACATCATCGGCCTTGATCCGAGCCAATACTTTATCGACATATTCCGGTACCGGTACCATTTGCTTACGCTGCTGTTTTGGCAGCATTTTAACTAAAGCAATGCACTTATCGCGCAGCAAACCGGGCACCAACCATTCAAAACGATGCCGCGGCACCCTGTTGAGTAGGCCGATGGGAATGGTCACGGTAAGCCCATCGGCAGCATGCCCCGGCTCAAAGCGGTAGCTGAGGGCAAAGTCGATATCGTTGCAGCGCAGCTGGGAGGGAAACTGCGCCTCATTGACATGATCAGCACTGTTTTGCATCAACCGATCTCGATCGATCATCAACAGCCTAGGCTGCTGCGCCTCCTGTTGCCCACGCCAGCTCTCAAAGTGTTTTAAGGTAATCACTTCGGCGCCAATACGTTCGTTATAAAACTCAAACAAATGCTGATCGTCGGCAAGAATATTACGACGTCGAGATTTCGCCTCTAGCGCCTCTAACTCTACCACTAGCTGTTGATTGTGTTTAAAAAACGGCGCTTTAGCGGTGGCCGACTTGGGGTGCAACTGGCCCTCGACTAAGGCACCGCGAATAAGCAGTTCTCGGGACAACACTGGGTCGATAGGGCCATAGTGAACACGTTTGTGATCACTGACTGTTAAACCGTAAAGAATCAGCCGCTCAAAGGCCATCACCTGACCACCGCGCTGGT
>JBLHLU010000358.1:0-3533 GCA_047623385.1 Paraglaciecola psychrophila | reverse complement strand
CGACGAGTGGGCCGACTTTGAAATCATGCCCTACCGCGTTGCCACTCGTATGGCCAGTGAGCCGAAAGGTTCCTACGCCCGGGAAGCGTTGCTGAACGGTCTAGCTTTTGCCGACAAGGGTATGGCCAATCCCTATAAGTTTGGATTTATCGGCTCTTCAGATACTCATACCGGCGCCATTTCCGAAGACGAAAGTAACTACTTTGCCAAGGTGGGTCTACTCGACGCCACTAGCACCCTGCGCGGCTCGGCGCCGCTGTCGGAAGAAACTGCGGCCATTGTAGAAAATGCCGGGCGGCTAACAGTGAAAGAAGTGGATGGCAAGTTATACTCCTCCGGTGCCTACGAGACCTTCGGTGCCTCAGGCTTAGCGGCGGTTTGGGCCGAAGAAAATACGCGGCAGGCCATCTACGATGCCTTTCGCCGCAAGGAGACCTTTGCTACCTCGGGACCGAGAATAAAAGTGCGGTTATTTGGTGGCTACGATTTTGATGCCTCGATGCTCGATGGCCAAGAGGGCGTTGGCCGGGCTTACCGGGATGGGGTGGCAATGGGTTCGGACCTGCTGGCCAGTGGCGATAAGGCCCCCAGTTTTCTGGCATGGGCACTGCGCGATACCCAGTCGGCAGCACTGCAGCGGCTGCAGATAGTCAAGGGCTGGACGGTTGACGGTGAACACCAGGAACAGGTCTTTGACGTGGCCTGTTCCGAGGGTGCAGCTATCGATCCGCTGACTCATCGCTGTCCCGACAATGGTGCCCGGGTCGATATCAGCGATTGTTCGATCAGCGCCGATGTCGGTGCCGGTGAATTGAAAGCGCTGTGGACTGATCCTGACTATAATGCGCAGTCGCGCGCTTTTTATTATCTGCGGGTACTGGAAAATCCGACTTGTCGCTGGTCTACTTGGGATGCCATTCGGGCCGGCGCCGCGCCGCGTTCAGATCTCAAGAAAACGATACAAGAACGGGCCTGGTCATCGCCGATCTGGTTAATTCCCGGAGCTTAATCGAACACCGTTCTGCGCTGCCAGCGCAGTGTATTTATCTTTTAATTATTAATGGAATCTCTGTGGACGAAAACTGCGAATTGGTCGTCTCGGCCCTGCAAGAAGATCGATTGCTGCTGCAAGAGCGCTTTCAACACTACGGCTACTTGTACTTTAAACAGGCGGCGGCAGCGGCCAAGTGCGAGGCCTTGTTAGAAGATTTTTATCGGCAGCTTAGCCCCTATATTGTCAGCGATAAGCAGACCGGTTTGCCGCTTTGCCAGGGCGCAGGTTTTGCCGAGACCGATGCTATTTGGGACGAAGTCTATCCCAAAATGCAATCGTTGGAGGCTTTCCACAGTTTTTTTCACCAGCACGATATGCTCGATGTCATGGGTATTGTTGCCGGCGATGAGGTCTTTGTTTATCCGATGAAGATGGCGCGAATTTCTACTCCCGGCATGATTGGTCACGAGACCCCGCCGCACCAAGATGGCCACAGCCATAACGCTGGGCCGCGCATGGCCGGGGTCTGGGTGGCGCTGCACGATATTGACCAGCGCACCGGGCGGCTAAAACTGTTGCCGGGCTCGCACAAAAACGGTATCAGACCGGTGCATCAAACGCAGGGTGTGGGGGGAATTAGTTGTGAGATCTATCCGCAGGAAACCTGCTGGCACGTGTCCGATGTGGCCCGGGGTGATGTCATTTTGTTCCACTCAGCGATGGTGCACAAAGCAGAGCCCAATCGCAGTGAACACAGCGCTAGAATGAGTATCGATACTCGCTTTTGCGACTATGGCGCGCCGGTTTTTTCTACAAATCTAGAACCTCATCACGGCTGGCGTATTGAAGGTTTTGACTGGGATAGTATTTATCGCAACTGGCAGCGCAGTACCTTGCAACACTATTGGCGAGATTACCCCAATTTGTTTTGACGCTGGGGTTGAGTAGCGGCCGCCGCCGGCGCCTAACAACTAGACGGCGCTGCGCTGGTGCGCCAGAGCTATCTCAATAGCGGCTAAAATAGCGAGGTTCACCCTCTATGCCGAGCAATTCCCGGCGTATCAAATCCAAACTGATGGCGGTTACCATTAACTGAAAATGGGCGCGACTGCCGTTCAACCTAAAGCGTTGAGCCTGCAGGGTCTGCGCTGTTCCCCAGGCGATCCACACCGTGCCTACCGGCTTATCTTCGCTGCCGCCGCCGGGTCCGGCGATACCGGTCACAGCGATGGCGTAGCGAGCACCGCTGTTAGCTATCGCCCCCAGCGCCATTTCCCGGGCGACTGCTTCGCTGACAGCGCCTCCGGCGGCTAATGATTCACTGCTGACGCCGACTAACTGTTGTTTGATGGCGTTGGAATAGGTCACAAAACCGGCTTCAAATACCGCCGACGCTCCGGCCACCGCGGTTATAGCCGCTGCGATAGCGCCACCGGTACATGACTCAGCAAAGCTAATCTGACTGCCTTGGTCCGCCAGCGCCGCGACCACGGCGGAGGCTAGGGTGCTGTCATCTCGACCGACAATAAATTCCCCCATTAATTGTTGTAGGCGCTGATAACACTGCTGTTGTAGTTCGCCATGGTGAGGCTGGCGGGTAGTTAGCTTAACCTCCAGCAGCGGCAGTCCTGCGCGGAAACCCAGTTCGACTTCCGCCGGCCAATCCGGGTACTCGTTGTCAACCTGTTGCTGCAAACTGGATTCGCCGAGACCAAAACTCTGCAGGCGCAGCGTAGACAGCGTATCGGTACCGGGAAAGCGGTCGGCAACACGCGCTAGCACGCTGTCCTCCATCATCAGTCGAAGCTCGCTGGGCACGCCGGGGGTGCAGATGATTAGACAGTCGTTATGCTCCACTGAAAAGCCCACGGCACTGCCACTGGGGTTGGGCACAATGGTGGCACCGACGGGTAGCTGGGCTTGCTTGCGATTGGCGGCGTTGAGTGTGAGCTTGCGCTGGGCGCACCACTGCTGTAAATGTTGCATGGCCTCGGGGTGTTCGGTCAGTGGCTGCGCAATCAGTTGGGCTACCGCTTCGGCGGTTAAGTCGTCCACCGTCGGGCCGAGACCGCCGTTGACGATCAATACATCGCTGGCACGGCTGAGCAGTTCCAGTTCGGCGACCAAACCGGTAAAACTGTCGCCTATAGTGACCTTGCGAGCCACCTCAACACCGCGGCGGTTTAGCCAGTCGGCGATCATCGCTGAATTGGAATCGACGGTATGGCCGGACATCAATTCGTTGCCGGTGAGTAACAGTTGTAGTTGTGGGGATGTTTTCATAGGGATGCGGTAGGTGTTATTGTAGGTGATTAGTTTGACCGAGCTGCTTCATTCGACCCAGGTGCTTCACTTGACCTAGGTGTTGGAGCCTGAGCATGGATCATAGCGGACTTTACCCGCCCTGGGGAGTGCCCAGCTGAGTAAGCTATTAAAAAATCACTGCTTGGGCACCGCGTTGTTAAAAAGAATATAGGCATAGATATGGGCGATAAACATGCAAGCTTCCACCATTTTCACCTGCGGCAGATACCGGCAC
>JBLHLU010000357.1:0-3536 GCA_047623385.1 Paraglaciecola psychrophila | reverse complement strand
CGAAAGGCGTGTGCCGCTTCCTGTTCGTGGTCTTCTCGATACAGCAATTCCCCCAGCAGTTGCCAGCTGGCAGCCATCTTGGGGTCAATGGCAACAGCTTGGCGCAGGGAGTCAATAGCATCATCCACAGCGCCGATAGCAAAGAGCGTGTAGCCCAGTTCCTGATGGACAGCGGCAACGCCATCGGTGGCGTTGATTAAGCGGCGGAAGATACTAACAGCGTCGTCGTGTCGGCCCAGTTGTTTGAGCGCTACGCCTCGTAGAAAGTGAGTTTTGGCATCATTGGAATGGACTTCGAGAATAGCATCGATTTGGGTCAAGGCTAGCTGATACTCGCCAGCCCGTATCATATCGTTGGCCTGCGCAAAGGCTTCTTTATAGGCACCTGTTACTGCTTCAGTCATAAATTCCTGTCATTAGCTAAAACCCGCAGTTTACACTCTCGCGACAGGAAAATGAACGGCTCTGCAGGATCGGCTGGCCGCGGTCCTGTGTAAATAGTTGCAAGCACCGCCCTAAGCATAGCCGCAAGAGAAGGTCGAAGATTCTGGCTGTGGTATCTTCCCCCGGTATTGATTGGGTGCCTAATTGCACGATGCGCCTAGGATTTTAGCAGCGCTGAGGCGCATTAAGCGCCCTTGTTCGGCACCACTGTTCGATGTTATTGACTACGGCGGGCAACAAGCTGTCTCGTTATTTGATCTACCCTTGCACTCAGTGCCTGTTCAGAGTCTCGCCGTTCTGGTCAAAGTCTCGCCGTTCTGGTCAAAGTCTCTGCGCCGACGGAATCGCTGAGTTCCGGTGTTTTTACTTATAATTTTTTGTGATTGATAATATAACTGTGCATCGCTGCACTCAAAACGGCCGACAGCTTGATAATAAAACCGTTTGCTGTGGCAAATGCCCAGTGGGCTAAAAGAACTGCAGCTGATGAACTGCAATCCATGAACTGCAACCGATGAACTGGAAAGACCGCGCCGATAAAATCGATGAGGGTGGGTTTAATGTTACGGGCAGGTCGCATTGTCGTCTCAATAACGACTCAGCAGATTGGGTAATTAATTCTCAGCGCACTGGACTAGTGCAGTCCGGATCGATTAAATAGGCCTTTATTGCAATATCTGTGATAACCATTGCGGTAGACGGCACTAGCGGTTGCAGTCGCAGCGACCAAGATGCAGCCTACTGGGTGTATAATAATACCCAAATGGCGCTACCCACAGCGACGCATTCCATCGACACAGTTGTCACTACCACTACGGCGGTGGCAGCAGGCAGTATTTACGGTCAAGCCCTGAGCTTTACGGAGAAGATTTTTTACTATGTCAGACTACGATTATATTATTGTTGGCGCCGGCTCTGCCGGTTGTGTACTGGCCGATCGGCTAACAGCCTGTGGCAACTATCAGGTTCTTCTGCTGGAGGCTGGCGGCAGTGATAACAATCTGTTTATTAAGATGCCGACGGCGCTGTCTTACCCGATGAACAATAAGAAGTTTAACTGGTTTTTCGAGACCGATCCCGAGCCAGCTCTCGACGGACGTCAGTTGCACTGTCCACGGGGCAAGGTATTGGGGGGGTCATCCTCTATTAACGGTTTGGTCTATGTGCGTGGACACGCCTGTGATTTTGACGAGTGGCAGCGTCTAGGTGCTGACAACTGGTCTTATAACGACTGCCTACCCTACTTTATTAAGTCTGAGAGTTGGAGCGGTGGCGCCGACGATTATCGCGGCGGCGACGGGCCGTTAGTGGTCGGCGATGGCAATGGCATGACGCTGAACCCGCTGTATCAAGCTTTTATTGACGCCGGAGTGGAGGCGGGCTATCCGGCTACCCCAGATTATAATGGCTATCAGCAGGAGGGCTTTGGCCCCATGCATATGACAGTGGATCGGGGAGTGCGTTGTTCCACCGCCCAGTCTTATCTGCGCCGTGGGGTAAAACGCAGTAATTTGACGGTGATCACCGGGGCGCTGGCCCAGCGGCTGGTATTGGAGGGCGAACGCGTGGTCGGGGTTGAGTATCTGCACAAAAAACAGCTAAAGACGCTGCGTGTGAATCGTGAAGTGCTGCTTAGCGCCGGCTCAATCGGCTCCCCGGCGCTGCTGCAACTCTCTGGCATCGGGCCCGCCGCGGTGCTGCGCGAGGCCGGGGTAGAGCAGCGGCATGAGTTACCTGGGGTGGGGGAAAACCTGCAGGATCATCTTGAAGTTTACTTTCAATACCACTGCCGCCAGCCCATCACCTTGAACGGCAAGTTGGATTTGATCAGCAAGGGGCTAATCGGCGCTCGCTGGCTGCTGCGTCGCGATGGTTTGGGGGCCAGCAATCACTTTGAGGCTTGCGCTTTTATTCGCTCCCAGCAGGGCCTGCAGTGGCCCGATGTTCAATACCACTTTTTACCCGCAGCAATGAGTTATGACGGTAGCAAAGCGGTTGACGGTCACGGCTTTCAGGTGCATGTCGGGCCCAACAAACCGCGCAGCCGAGGCCGGGTACGAATCACCTCGGCGGACCCCGCACAAAAGCCCAGTATTGTTTTTAACTACCTTGACGATGCCGCCGACCGAGAGGACTGGCGCCGCTGTATTCGGCTGACCCGAGAAATTCTCGACCAGCCGGCAATGGACCCTTACCGCGACGGAGAAATTCAGCCCGGGGTGGCGATTGAATCCGACGAAGACATCGACAAATGGGTTAAGAATAATGTCGAGAGTGCCTATCACCCCTCCTGTACCTGCAAAATGGGGGCACTGGATGATCCCATGACGGTGGTCGATTCTAACTGCAGTGTTATTGGCTTGAGCGGGCTGCGCATTGTGGACTCATCCATTATGCCCAGTATTACCAATGGCAACCTCAATGCCCCTACGATTATGCTGGCGGAGAAGGCCGCCGACATCATTCTCGGCAACAGCCCGCTGCCGCCGGCGAATGTGCCCAGTTGGACTGATCCGCAGTGGCAGACGCGGCAGCGGCCAAACGCGCCATTGCGCGCTCCGGGGCAGCAGCGACCATGAATACTATATTGACCATAGCGATTGCCACTACGCTGTTGGCATCGGTATTGGTGCTAATGCGCTGGGGTAATACTCGTTGTGAAGGGGTTATGCCAACCCCGCTGTTTGCCTTTTGCGCCATTTTGTTTACCTCGGGCCTGGATGTCGGGCTGATTATGTTTCCGCTGACCGAATTTCCGATTTATGCAAGCGAGGCCGCCTACAGCTTTGCCAATCCCCTGGCGATCGAGTTTGGGTTTTGGGGGTTTTTGATTTGGGCGTTTTACTTTTTGACCACCTTTTATTTTTGCGTGTTAGAGCCGAGGTTCAAATTGTTCGAAATACCGCTGGTGAAGGTACTGAACAATGTCGTTATTATTGCTACCTGTGCCTTTACCGGCTTTCTGTTTTTGAGTTATATACCGGGTTATTTCGACAATATAAGCGATCCTGCTCGCTACACCTTAGTCGCCGCAGTGCTAATGTGTGCGGTGTTATCGAGTGTTGATGTCAAGTTCGTCAAGCTACTTAGTG
>JBLHLU010000356.1:0-3542 GCA_047623385.1 Paraglaciecola psychrophila | reverse complement strand
TTGAGCTTTTTCAAAATTTGCCAGCGCTTGTGGGTCGTTGACTAGGTCTTTACCCACTTGCATGGAGCCTACTTTTGCCCGTGCCTCGACCACTGCAGTCAGTGTCTCTTTCTCCTGGGCTGCATAACCTTTAACCGTTGCAACTAAATTGGGAATAAGGTCGGCGCGGCGCTGGTATTGATTCTCTACCTGCGACCAGTTGGATTTTACTTTCTCATCAAAAGTGGGGATGTTGTTAATACCACAGGCGCTGAGTGCAGTGACCAGCGCCAACAGTAGGCTTAGTTTCAAGATGTTGTAAAGCGGGCTAGACATAATAAATCCTCGGTATAGGTCTGTATGTGAATCTCGGTATAGGTCTGTTTGTGAACCTAGGTGTAGGTCTGTTTGTGAATCTCGGTACAGGTCTGTTTGTGAAGCTAGATATAGTTCTGTATGTAGATCCTGGTATAGCTCTGTTTGTGAAGCTTGATATAGTTCTGTTTGTGAATCGAGAGACAGTTTGGTTTGTTAACCTAGATATAGTCCCGTTTTCAGCTAAGGTCTGGTGTTGACTTTGCGCCCTGCTGGCCGCCACTGATTATTAATGCAGATCGTTGTCAGCCGGATTTTGACTGGGCCAGGTGAGTACTGTTTATCAGGTTAACATTGCGCTGCGCCGAGACTCCCGGCGCCGCAGCAATGGGTGCTGTTGATGGTCCCACCGCAGTGGCGCTAGCGGCAGTTCAACCCAGCGACATTTGCAGGCGATGGCCGCCAACAATATGCAGGTGAATATGAAATACAGTCTGACCGCTGTCACCGTTGCAATTCATAATCAGGCGATAGCCGTTGTCCGCTAGGCCCTCTTCCCCGGCCAGCGTTTTAGCAGTGTGCACCATATGCCCCAGCAGTGCCTCATCGACTTGCTCGACATCGTTGAGGGTTGATATATGCTTCTTCGGGATGACCAAAATATGGGTCGGAGCCTGCGGTGTGATGTCGCGAAAAGCGAGCACGGTGTCGTCTTCGAAGACGATAGTGGCGGGGATAGTTTTGTCGTTAATCGCGCAAAAAAGGCAGTCCATAATGTTTCCCAAGTGAGTGTGGGCAGTGCTTGCTCGCTACGCTAGAAATCACAGCAGAGGTCACAGCATCGTTAAAGGCAAAGTTTAGGGCGAATATCCTAACATGATATCGCTGGCACCCTAGCACCGCTTGCGTAAATCTAGGCTGGCTAGCGCAGCTGCGGTGTTAAAAGCGATCAAGTTAGCGAATGTGGAGGCAGTTAATTGAACCGGCAGACTGTTGCCCGGTAGTCGTTTTAGGCTAGTATTTTTCAGTGCGCTATTATTGCGTCGGACATTGCTCTGGCGGTGTTGTTGCATGTTACAGCGCGCTGGCCAGTTGTCGGGTGAGTTCCCCGGCCCCAATTGGCGCCGCACCGCTAACATTTTGTCCACACCACAGCGGGCTGAACTCACTGCTGCCACGGGCTTCAGCGGCAGCGCGCAGGGCTCCCATGGCGGTGGCTGCGGTGGGGAAGGCCGGGGCGTAGGCGCTGTCGGGGCCCTGTTCGCGGATCGCGCGATTGACGATACCGCGGGCATAGCGTCCAGAAAACACATTGGTGAGGGCAGTATGGCCGGCGCCGGGGGCGACTAGAGCGGCCCGGTGCAGAGCGCTGGTAGTGGCCTCCGTGCACAATAAATAGCTAGTGCCGAGTTGCACCGCAGCGGCGCCTAAGTCGATGGCAGCTTTGACGCCGGCGGCTGTGGCAATACCGCCGGCGGCAATAACCGGAATATCGAGTGCCGCTATTACCTGTGGCAGCAGTGACAAGCTGCCGCTTTGACGGCTCAGCTGATTACTTAAAAAGTTACCGCGGTGGCCGCCGGCCTCTAAGCCCTGAGCAATAACGGCATCGGCGCCGTGCTGCTGCAGCCACAATGCCTCTTCGACGGTGGTGGCACAGCCCAACACTTGCGCGCCCCAATCCTTGACCTGCGCCAGCAGCGCCGATGATGGTAGACCAAAATGAAAACTGACCACCGGCGGGCGAAACTTTGCCAGTAACTCAGCGGTTTGATAATCAAAGGCCTTGCGGGCCGGGGCCGGGGCTATGGCCTGCGGGTCGATACCCAGCTCGGCAAAATACGGCGTCAATTGTTGGCGCCAGCGCTGCTCTCGTTGCAAGTCAGGGGCCGGTGCCCGATGGCAAAAAAAGTTGACGTTGTAGGGATCACCGGTGGCATTGAGTACCGCCAATTCAGCAGCCAGTACCACCGGGCTTAACATGGCTGCGGGCAGTGAACCGAGGCCGCCAGCAGCACTGACGGCAACCGCTAGTGCGCTATTTTGGACCCCGGCCATGGGCGCTTGAATAATGGGTAGCTTGAGTTTGATTGCGGTGGTCAGTGTCATGCGATCTCCTGTTAAGCAAAGCTAAATCAGTGCGGATATTTTTTTTCAGGCCGCTGCGGTGCTCAGCCGACTATTTTAAGCGTTGTAACGAGCAATACTAGGGCTGTTGCGGCAGCGTATACCCAGAAAGTTGTCGCAGCGTATACCTAGCGCTGTTGCCACGGTGTGCTAGGGCTGATACCACAGTCCATTAGTCCACTGGCAGTCGATGGCATCTAGTACCATATGCAACAACAATCCTATACCGATCAGCCGCAGCCGCGCTGGTATACACAGTAAAAAGTAACCAGCGATAGGCACAAAACCGTGCAGCGGGTGAAAGTTAATACTGCAGCGCGTGGGGTCGTAAATAGGGTTAGCTAAGAGGTGATCGACATCGACTAACATGGTGGCGATGAGGGTGATAAACGCCCACTGCCAGCGCTGGCGAAAAAACAGTGCGGTTATTAGTGCTGGCACTAAAAAATGTAAGGCAATATGAATGGGTCAGACTCCGGTGGTATGAGTGCAGTGTGCGGTGCTGGTCGTCAGCGCTGAGACTTAGCGCAGGGTAGAGCGCTGGTCAGTGCCGGCAATCAGTGGTTGCTCAGCGCTTGTTAAAGTGTCTTGAAAAATCGCTCGACTCGGGGCGGGTAGTCGTAGTCGAGCGGCACCACCACCTGTTTGGCGCGGCCGACAATCTCAGCCCGGGGCACAAAACCGATCACCCGAGAGTCGGCGCTGTTATCTCAGTTGACCCCAGCGTGAGGTAGATGCCGGCGGGCACTGTCACCGCTACTGCGCTGCGGCTTGCTGCATACCTCGGATCGCCCGCACTGCCGAGTACGTTGATACGCAATAGGGTACACAATAGGTTAGCGCTATCTGCAGCAATCGAGCGGAGTCCAATTGTCCTGCCAACAGGGCGCTACCGTGGTTGATTAACACCAGTACCGAGCCCACTAACAGGGCAATTCTAAGGGCCGGCTGCACCACTTGTCCGGTTAGCGCTGTACTGAGAAAGCTGGACTGCATAAAAGGCCTTTATGGTGTTTTTGGCGGAACCTAACTGAGCATCGTGTTAGTTAGTGACCGTGGCGCTGAGCGTTTTCATAAACACCTTGGAGTTGCGCTGCAAATTGTACAATTGCTGCTTCTGG
>JBLHLU010000355.1:0-3544 GCA_047623385.1 Paraglaciecola psychrophila | reverse complement strand
TGAACAGTTTTACCGGGCAGGCCGCAGAGCCTGAAATGTTAAGTCTCATTCTGGCAAAGCCATCACATATTTTTTGAACCTGATCTTTATCGATAGAGTCAAAGTATTGAATGAGTTTCACGTAGATGGTCGGCACAGCCATAAAAACATTGTAGGTGTCGGCGATAATTTCAACGCTGATCTTGGGGATATCAAACTTACTAAACAGGTGGACAGTCGCGCCTGACCATAAGCTACAGCTCAATATGTTGATGATGCCGTGTATGTGATGTACTGGCAAAAACAGGGGTATTACATCGTCTTGGGTCCAGCACCATGCATCTATCAGCGTGGTAACCTGAGCTTGTATAGTTTTGTGTGTGCTAACAACGCCCTTTGGTTTGTTGGTGGTGCCGCTTGTGAAAAGCATCATGGCTCTGCGCTCTTGCGCGATCACGGGCAGCGGGCTTACGTTGTCTTGATTAGCGCCTTGAATTACGTCTTCCACCGACACCAGCTCGATATTAAGGCGCTGACAAAGATCTTTTAGTGAATCTTGATAATCGCCGTTTGCAATCATTCGAGTAACGCTAGCGGACGTCAGGCAGTGATCTAGTTCTGCTACAGCAGAGGCCACATTGAGAGGTATGGCAATCCCTCCAGCACGCCAGACACCGTGCATTACTGTCACATAATCAGCGCTTGCTGGAATAAAAAAGGCGATTCGCTCTTCATTTAGATCGGCGCGGCCTCGAAGTAAGCCACTAGCAAAGCGGTCTATGAGGCCGTTAACTTCTGCGAAACTGTAGTCGCGATCGCCGTCAACCAGAGCAGTTTTGGAATTATTATTTTTTAGATGAGGGAATGAATCGCGTGACATAAAGGGTTCCGTAATCGAGTGATATTGCTGTTCAAATAGCTCTAAAAGATAGCGCTAACTATAAAATATAAAACTGAGGGTCCCAAGAGACAACCAACGCCGGTATAAAAAGTGGCGGTCATTGCGCCATAGGGAACTAACTTAGGATCAGTTGCTGCCAAACCTGCCGCGACCCCACTGGTGGTCCCCATTAAACCGCCAAACACCATCGCTGATTGGGGGTTATCCAGCCCTATTGATTTGGCAACCAATGGAGTGCCAATCATTACTAAAATTGATTTTACTAAGCCGGCTGCAACACTCAGTGTAATTACAGCGTCGCTGGCGCCGATGGCTTCACCGGTAACGGGCCCTACTATGTAGGTGACGGCGCCGGCGCCTATGGTAGTGATTGAAGCTGGATCGGTATAGCCAAACATCACCGCTACTGCAGCGCCCACTACGAAGGACACGATGACACCGGCGAAAATAGAGACTGCGCCGGCTAATCCGGCTTTTTTGAGCTCACTAAACTTGACTCCAAAGGCGGTGGCAACAATGGCGAAGTCCCGCATCATGCCTCCCCCCATTAAGCCAATCCCGCCAAGTAAGGCGAAATCAGCAACGCCGCGAGTACCCTCGGTTGTAATTCCTCCCCAGTAGGCCGCAAGAAGTCCCAGTGCGATGGCAATAGCAGAGCCGTGTATTCGCCCCGCAGTGAATTTGTTGGCGAGGAAATAGGAAACCCACATAACAATTCCTATTGCGGCAAAAGCGACAATCAAATTGTTACGGATAAAGACCGTTTCAATAATATCCATTAGTTCTCTCCGCTTGCAGCGTCAGTCTTTTTGCCAATCCGGCTTAATACGGGTACCAGAGCGAAGCTGACCACGACTGCAGCTACCCCAGCGACTAGCGCGAGCAGTCCGCCATCAGCGGCTGCTGCTACATTTTGTCTTGCCGCCATAGCCACCACGATGGGAATGTACATAGCACTCCAAAATTGGATGCCTGTGCCTGCGGCGCCTTCAGTAAGGGTTTTAAATTTGTCAGTATTGCTGGCAAATACCAGCATTAGCATGGCGATGCCGACACCGCCGACATTGGCTTGAACTCCCATGAAAACTCCGAGGGTTTCACCTGCCAACATTCCAACAATCAGGCAAAGGGAGAGTAGTGCAACACCGTATACAATCATTCTTTTTCCTTGTTTCGCGCCTTAACGAGAGGGCGAAAATAGTCCGTGTGATTTGTAGTTACTTGCTACTACTGCACCAAATTCGGGTGTTGCAAGCTGGTCTGGATGATATGACTTGAGCAATTAGAGTGCAATGCAAGCTGGGGGTATGGCAAAAGGGTATTATTTTGTTTTAAGCCTTTATTTCGCTCGCCGCTAGGCAATTGACAGGGCGGGTCGGTTTATAGGTTAATTAGACCCCTGTTCAGCGAGACTTCAAATAATTCCCGCTCAAATAATAGCTATGTTTTTCAATGCTTTATAAATATACACCTTTAAAAGAGAGTAACGATGTTGAAACTATTCAAGTCTGTATCAGCGCTCACGCTGATTAGTATGATATTAGCCAGCGCGGCAGCGGCTCAGAATGTGACTTCTGAGATTCTTGAGAACGCTCAAGATCACTCGGATCGCTGGGTCACCTATGGTAAAAACTATGGCGCTTGGCGCTATATGCCCGATGACCAGATTAACCGCGACACCGTGGCCAACCTGCGGCCAGTTTGGATAAAACCGACAGGTGTTACGGGCGGCGCATTCGAAGTTACTGCGTTGGTAAATGACGGACGTATGTATTTAACCACAGCCAACAGTCACTTGATTGTGGTCGATCCGATGACGGGTGACGAGCTGTGGCGCTATGATCATGATTTCGAAAACGTTGATTTGTGCTGCGGGCCCCACAACCGGGGTGTCGGTTTGCATGAAGATAAAGTGTTTTACGGCACGTTAGATGCTCATCTATTGGCCTTTGACGCAGCCACAGGTATTCAATTATGGGATGCGGAAGTTGCAGATCACCGCGAATCTTTTTCTATAACGGCGGCGCCGCTAGTTGTTAAAGACATGGTGTTGATCGGCGTTGGTGGCGGCGAGTTTGGTATTCGAGGCTATGTTGACGCCTATGATGTGAATACTGGTGAATTGCGCTGGCGCTGGTACACCACGGCTGGAGAAGGCATGCCTGGCAATGAAACTTGGGAAGGCGATTCTTGGAAAACCGGGGGCGGCCCAACTTGGGTTACTGGCACTTACGACCCTGAGACGGATTTAGTGTTCTGGGGAACAGGGAATCCTTGGCCAGATATAAACAACAACGTCCGTAAAGGTAACAATCTTTACACAAACTCAGTAGTTGCTCTCCACGCTGACTCCGGTGAGCTGGAATGGCATTTCCAAACTTCTCCTCGAGATGAGTTTGACCATGACTCAACATCAGAACCAATGATCATCGAAGAAATGTTCGAAGGTCAGATGCGTAAGATGATTGTGCAGATATCAAGAAATGGACACGTCTATGCATTGGATCGCTTCAGCGGTGAATTCCTGTATGCCGGTGAATATACAAAGGTAAACTGGGCTGAGCGAGACGAGTCGGGCAAGCCTGTGCTGAAAGAATCTTTGTATGAACCAGCGGACACGGTGGTATTCCCGGGTCTGTATGGCGGTAAGAACTGGCCACCTGC
>JBLHLU010000354.1:0-3545 GCA_047623385.1 Paraglaciecola psychrophila | reverse complement strand
GGTAGCGGTCGATACGCAATTTAAACTTGCCATCGTTTGGAGTGAAGACGATGCCGAGCGACTTCCGAAGTCATTGGAACCCATTATTGTCGGTGAAGAACTGGTTAATATAGCGGATCTGATATCGGAAGAACTGCTACTCAGCTTGCCCTATGTGAACTATCATAAGGCAGCAGACTGTAAGCAAGAGATTGGGTACTCCAGCACCGACCCAGAAGTAAAAAAACGTTTGTCCGAGGCCGAGGTCAAAGGCGAATTGAAACAAAACCCCTTTAAGGTTCTAGCGAAGCTAAAAGGGGACAAGCAAGACACGTAGTGGGATTGTTAGCACGGTAGCCATTGCCGCCAAGCAACACATTTTTTAGTTTATTGTAACAAGCACGTTAAGCGAGGAGTTTCAGCCATGGCTGTCCAAAAAAGTAAAGTAACCCGATCACGTCGTGGTCAACGTCGTTCACACGATTCACTGACCGGTCCTACCTTGTCAGTTGACGCCACCAGCGGCGAGACTCATCGTCGCCACCATGTTAGTGCTGACGGGTTTTACCGCGGCAATAAAGTGGTACAGGTTCAAGACGACGATTAAGAACGTATAGCCGTCTACTAGACGGCTGTCTTGTTCTGATATGGCTTCGCGAACTCGCATTGCTATAGATTGTATGGGTGGGGACTTTGGTCCCCGCACTGCTGTACCCGCCGCAATTCAGGCACTGTCACACTATCCTGCACTAGAGCTTGCTTTAGTTGGCGATCAACCTCAGCTCGAATCTCTGTTAGACCCTACTTGCTTTAATACCTTCAGCCGTCAGGGTAGACTGGTCTTGGTTCATGCTAGTGATGTAGTCACCATGGCAGACAGCCCGTCAACCGCATTGCGTCACAAACCTAACTCGTCAATGCGGCTGGCGCTGGATCAGCTACAGGCTGGATCAGCTGATGCAGTGGTTAGTGCCGGCAATACTGGGGCCTTGTTGGCGCTGGGCTGCTATACCATTAACACGCTGCCGGGTATCGAGCGGCCGGCTATATGCTCCGCGGTGCCGGCGGGAGATAGGCTCTGTTATCTACTCGACCTGGGCGCCAATGTCGACAGTAGCCCTGTCCAGTTACATCAGTTCGCACTGATGGGGGCGGCGCTCTGCGCGATAAAAGAAGGTATTGACCAGCCAAGTGTGGCACTGCTCAATATCGGCGGCGAAGGCAATAAAGGCAATCGCCAGGTCAAGGCAGCAGCGGCGCTGATTGGCGCTGACTCGAGCATTAATTACCGCGGATTTGTTGAAGCTGATGACTTGTTTAGCGGCTTAATAGACGTAGTGGTGTGTGATGGCTTTGCCGGTAATGTGGCCTTGAAATCAGCAGAGGGCGCTGCCCTTTACCTGACTGATTTGCTGCGCCGTGAGTTTCAAAGCACTGTATTCTCCCGCTTGGTCGCTTTGTTAGCAAAGCCGATACTGCGTCGTTTTCAGGCCCGGGTTGACCCCCAGGGCTACAGCGGTGCAACATTTTTAGGGCTCGCCGGGATCGTTGTTAAAAGCCATGGCAACAGTACAGTGAACAGCTTTTTGCGGGCCATTGAACTGGCTAAAATCGAAGTCGAGAGTGATATGTTGCAACGGATTACTCAGCAGCTAACAAAACAATAAATTAAGCGTTTTACTTGTGCATTCGACGGCGTTGAATCGTATAATCGCCGGCACTGTAATACCGATTCACTATTAGATTGGCGTATTTGCACTAGATCTCGGATCAAGACTCTATTGACGCTACGCCGACATTCCCATTAAGGACTGCCCCATCATGACAGGCAATACACTCGCTCTGGTTTTCCCCGGACAAGGCTCGCAAAAAGTTGGCATGTTGGCTGAGATCGCTCAGGCCTTTCCAGTAATAGAGCAGACCTTCGCTGAGGCCTCCGAGGCCATTGGCTATGATATGTGGGATCGGGTACAAAATGGCGAACAGGAACTGCTCAATTTAACCGAGCATACCCAGCCACTATTGCTCACCGCCAGTGTCGCTCTGTGGCGAGTCTGGCAGCAAAATAATGGCGCGATGCCGGCGTTTATGGCCGGACACAGTCTCGGTGAATTTTCTGCCTTGGTCTGTGCCGATTGTATGGATTTTAGCGATGCGGTGACGCTGGTTAGAGACCGCGGACGCTTTATGCAAAGCGCGGTCCCGGTCGGCGAGGGCTCGATGGCGGCGATACTGGGTTTGGACGACGCCACCATCATAGAGATCTGCGCCGCCACTGGCGCCGAAGCGGTAAACTTCAATTCGCCTGGTCAGGTGGTTATAGCCGGCAGAGTCGCGGCGGTTGATTTGGCGATCGAACAGCTAAAAGCGGCCGGTGCCAAACGCGCCATGGGCTTGCCAGTGAGCGCGCCGTTCCACACCTCTATGATGCGTCCTGCCGGCGTCAAATTAGCCGAAAAAATTGCCGGGCTCACTTTAAAGAGTCCTTCGGTGCCGGTGGTGCACAATGTTAATGCCAGTACCGAGAGCGACCCAGAGGCGATCAAAAACTTGCTGGTGCAGCAGATATCCAGTCCAGTGAACTGGGTGGGGTGCGTGCAAACTATGCTCGACAACGGTATCGAGCAGACCCTCGAATGCGGCCCCGGCAAAGTACTGAGCGGTTTGAGCAAGCGTATTCACAAGCCTTTGCTGACCTTTAATATCGACAGTGTCGATGGTCTGGAAAAGGCCTTGGCCGGGCAGTAATTCGCCCGTCGCAAGAGCCAGCAAGCGCATCATTGAGCGCTGTACTTTTATCAAAAGGAATCACCATGACAGACAAAATTGCACTCGTTAGCGGTGCCAGTCGCGGCATAGGTAAAGCTATTGCCCTAGAATTGGCGAGTAGCGGTTATACCGTCGTTGGCACTGCCACTACTGTTGAAGGCGCGGCTAACATCAGCGAGTATCTTGTTCAGGGCGGCTTCAAAGGGGAGGGCATGGCCCTTAGTGTTACCGATCCCGAGTCGATTAGCGTAATGATGAAGGCGATCGGCGAGCGCTATGGAGCGCCGTTGTTACTGGTCAATAATGCCGGTATTACAAAAGACAACCTGTTGATGCGAATGAAAGAGCAGGAGTGGGACGATGTGCTGTCAACCAATCTGGGTTCGATCTACCGGCTGGCCAAGGCCTGCGCCCGGGGCATGACTAAGGCGCGTTGGGGCCGAATTATTAATATCAGTTCGGTAGTGGGTGCTATGGGTAATGCGGGGCAATCCAACTATGCCGCTAGCAAAGCGGGTATGGAGGGTTTTTCGCGCTCACTGGCGCGGGAACTGGGCTCACGCAACATAACGGTGAATTGTATTGCGCCTGGATTTATCGATACTGATATGACCAAAGATTTGTCCGAGGAAAATAAGGCGCAAATGCTGGCACAAATTTCGCTGTCTCGTCTGGGGCAGCCAGAAGAGGTTGCAGCGGTGGTTAAGTTCTTAGCGGGTGACAGCGGCGGCTATATTACCGGCGAAACAATCCATGTAAACGGCGGCTTGTATATGTCATAAGCTTCTAAATTTTAT
>JBLHLU010000353.1:0-3599 GCA_047623385.1 Paraglaciecola psychrophila | reverse complement strand
CAAGCCCAAGGTGGGACTTACCGGCTACACCGTGTCCAACCTGCAGATCGACGGCTTTCGCCAGCCTTGGGAGTTGAGTTACGGCAAGCCCGATCGTATCGTCACCGCCTTGGATATTATGTTGGAGGGTCCCATTGGCGGCGCTGCTTTTAATAACGAGTTTGGGCGGCCCTGCTTGAACGGTTATTTTCGCACCTACGAAGAGACCGTCAACGGCGCCGGCGGTATCGAGCGCAGGGGCTATCACAAACCTATTATGCTCGCCGGTGGCTATGGCAACATCAAGGCCGAGCATGTTGATAAGCCCACTTTTGCCGCGGGTTGTCAGCTGATCGCTCTCGGTGGTCCGGCGATGCTGATTGGACTGGGTGGCGGCGCTGCCTCCAGTATGGCGTCGGGTAGTTCCAGCGAAGATTTGGACTTTGCCTCGGTGCAGCGTCAAAACCCTGAAATAGAGCGCCGCTGCCAGGAAGTGATTGACCGCTGCTGGGAGCTGGCGGCTAATAATCCGATTGCGTTTATTCACGATGTTGGCGCCGGTGGTTTGTCCAATGCCTTTCCCGAATTAGTCAAAGACGGTGGTTGCGGCGGTACCTTTGACCTGCGCGCGGTGCCCAACGATGAGCCGGGTATGTCGCCGCTGGCGATCTGGTGCAACGAATCTCAGGAGCGCTATGTGTTAGCGGTCAAGCCGGAGGATCTGGCGATATTTGAGGCGATTTGTCAGCGTGAGCGCTGTCCCTATGCGGTGGTCGGCGAGTCTGTTGACGAGCAGCATCTGCGAGTGGGTGACACCCACTTTGACAATTGCCCGGTTGACCTGCCAATGTCGGTACTGTTTGGCAAGGCCCCCAAAATGCACCGAGAAGCCGAGCGTATCGAGTATAGCAAACCGCCCTTCGACACCAGTAAAATTGATCTTAGTGACGCCATTCAGCGGGTTTTACGACTGCCCACAGTAGCCAGCAAAAGCTTTTTAATCACCATTGGCGACCGTTCAATTACCGGCATGGTGGCCAGAGATCAAATGGTCGGTCCCTGGCAGGTTCCGGTCGCCGACTGTGCGGTGACTACGGTGTCCTACGACAGTTACAAGGGTGAGGCAATGGCAATGGGCGAGCGCACGCCGATGGCGCTGATTGACGCGCCGGCCTCCGGTCGCATGGCGGTGGCAGAGGCGATCACCAATATTGCCGCTGCCAGTATTGGCAAGCTGTCGGATATTAAGCTGTCTGCCAACTGGATGTGCGCGGCGGGTCATCCCGGCGAGGATGCCAAACTATACGATACCGTGGCGGCGATCGGTTTGCAGTTGTGTCCAGCTCTAGGCATTACTATTCCAGTGGGCAAGGACTCGATGTCGATGCGTACCACTTGGCACCAAAACGGTCGCGACAAAGCGGTGACTTCCCCTATGTCGGTAGTGATTACCGCTTTTTCACCGGTGCAGGATGTGCGCCAGACCTTGACTCCACAGCTGCGCACTGACCGCGGCGCCAGCGAATTATTGTTAATCGATTTGGGCTTAGGCCAAAACCGTATGGGCGCCAGCTGTTTGGCTCAGGTTTATAATCAGATTGGCAACTGTGCCGCAGATGTCGACGACGCCGAGCTGCTAAAGGGCTTTTTTAATGCTATTCAACAGCTACTTGGCGAGTCGCTTTTACTGGCCTATCACGATCGCTCTGATGGGGGGCTTATAGCCACTCTACTGGAGATGGCCTTCGCTGGCCGGGTGGGCCTAGATGTTGAGGGCGAGGCGCTAACCGGTGATGTGATAGCGGCGCTGTTTAACGAAGAGTTAGGTGCGGTAGTACAAATTGCGCAGGCCGATCGCGAGCGCGTACTACAGGTATTTGAAGCGGCGGGGCTGGCGGCGGCGGTATCGACGATTGCCCACCTCAATGGCGACGAAGGCATTCGTATTATTCGCGATGGCGAGTTGCTGTTAGAGGGCCAGCGCAGCTATTTCCAGCAGTTGTGGAGTGAAACCAGTTACCACCTGCAATCACTGCGGGATAATCCCGACTGCGCGCAACAAGAGTTTGACAGTATTGTGCTGAGTGATCCCGGGTTGTCCAGTGTTTTGAGTTTCGATCAAAACGACGATATTGCTGCGCCGTTTATTAATAGTGGCGCCCGCCCGCAGGTAGCTATTTTGCGTGAGCAGGGGGTCAATGGGCAGTTGGAGATGGCGGCTGCTTTTGACCGCGCCGGCTTTGACAGCGTCGATGTGCATATGAGTGATATTTTGAGTGCGCGGGTCAGCCTCGACAATTTTGCCGGGCTGGCGGCCTGTGGCGGTTTTTCCTACGGCGATGTGCTCGGTGCCGGAGAAGGCTGGGCTAAAACGATATTGTTTAACCCTCTTGCCCGGGACCAATTTGAACGTTTTTTTCACCGTCAGGACAGCTTTAGCCTTGGTGTTTGCAACGGCTGTCAAATGATGTCGACGATTAAATCGCTGATACCGGGTGCCGAGCAGTGGCCGCGTTTTGTGCGCAACCTGTCCGACCAGTTTGAGGCGCGGGTTGCGCTGGTACAAATTGAGCCGTCGCCGTCAGTGTTGCTGCAGGGCATGGCGGGGTCCACTATGCCAGTAGCAATAGCCCACGGTGAGGGTCGGGCTGAATTTGCCGATTCGAATCAGCGTTCCGCACTGGCGGTCGCTGGTGCGGTATCGATGCGCTACGTCGACAATACCCTTGCAGTTACTGAGCGCTATCCCGCCAATCCCAATGGTTCGGTGGAGGGTATCGGTGCAGTCAGTAGTGCCGATGGCCGGGCGACCATTATGATGCCGCATCCAGAGCGGGTTTTTCGGGGTGTGCAAAACTCTTGGCAGCCTGAAGACTGGACTGAAGACGGCGCCTGGATGCGGCTGTTTCGCAACGCTCGGCAATTTGTCGGTTAAGCCCGAGCCCAGTGGTTATGGCTCGGCGCTCCTAGGGTCTTGATTTAATTGGCGGTGCCCCCATGTATCTTGAGGCTGACTACTATATACTGCCGCCTGCTTTTTATCTGGCCTTAACAGGGCTGCAGTAGTTGTGTTATGTAGTACTACTGGACTTTGAGTAGTGCCACTGCGAGCAGTGGCGTCTACCAACGAATAACCACAGTAATGTCCCGGCGGGAGCTTAGCGCTTCAATTAACTACCCGTCTATCCTATGGAATTTTTATGCTTAATAAATACCCTCTTTGGAAATACTTGCTGATTTTATTAGTGGCAGCTATTGGTTTTTTCTATTCCGCGGCCAATCTTTATGCCCCGGACCCGGCTATTCAAATATCCGGTGAGAGCAGCGCCAGTTTACTGGACCAGCAGGCTCTGGCGCGGGTTGAGAAGGCCCTTAGCGCAGCGCAAATTGAGTATTTTGGCGCTGAAATTGCGCCCGATGGCAGTGCTGCGCTGGTGCGGCTTTTCGAGCATGATCGGCAATTGCCGGCGCAAAAGGTTATTCAGCGGGCTCTCGGCGATGGTTATATCGTGGCATTGAACCTCGCTTCGACCACCCCTGAATGGCTCTCGGACTGGGGCGGTCAACCGATGAAATTGGGCTTGGATCTGCGTGGTGGCGTGCACTTTTTGCTAGAAGTC
>JBLHLU010000352.1:0-3601 GCA_047623385.1 Paraglaciecola psychrophila | reverse complement strand
TTAAGGTCAGTTAATAGCGGGGCATGGGTGTTCAACTGTTGTATTGCTAGATGCCAAGATGACATGGCTCATAAGATGATGTGAGAATCACCTGCTGGTTAAACGAAATTGAACGCAACAAAGGCTTATTTGAATGATAGTTGTATTGGGCGGCATTTTGTTTTTAGTCATTATCTTCGGCCCCAAAATTTGGGTGCGGTACGTATTGAGTAAACACCATCGTCATTTACCCGGCATGCCGGGTACCGGTGCTGAACTGGCTTTGCATTTAATCAAACAATATCAGCTCGAGGGTGTTGAATTGGTTAAGGGTGAGGTAGATCAAAATTTCTACCGCCCCAGTGACAATACAGTCAGTTTAAGTCCCGATGTGTATGACGGTAAATCATTGTCAGCTATTGCTATAGCTGCGCACGAAGTAGGGCATGCCATACAATTTAATCGTAAAGAGCCGGTGAGTTTTCTACGTGATAGATATTTGGGTAAGGCGCATTTTTTTCAGAAGTGCGGTGTATATATTTTGATGGCCCTGCCTGCGGTTGCTGGGGTTCTCCATATACCCCATGCCATTGGTCTTTATTTAATTATTGGTCTGTTAACACTGCTCAGTTCGGTGTTGATGTATGCGGCCATTTTACCGGAAGAGTGGGATGCCAGTTTTAATAAAGCTCTGCCGATTTTAGATGCAGGTGACTTTGTGCCTAAAGAATATTTACCTGCAATTCGGCAAGTATTAAAGGCTTGTGCGTTAACCTATGTAGCGGCAGCGTTAGCCGATGTACTCAGCCTGTGGCGTTGGCTTATTTTGCTTCGCTAGATCATGCTCTGTATAAAGGTGGTGAAAACGGCTGAGCCGTGGCTGGTTTTAAACAGACTGTCGTTGTAGTATTTTCCGTTTAGACTTTTTCTCAACTTTTTCTCAACTTTTGCTGTTTAGCTTTTGCTACTTAAATTTTGGCCCTACACTTTTTCATCTTCAGCTTATAACAGACGGACTAATTTACCGATGAGTGTCACTCTAACAGTAGAAGAAGTAAGAATTATTGGCTGCTTAATGGAAAAGGCAGTTACTACGCCTGACCAATACCCGTTAACCTTAAACGCCCTGACTAACGCCTGTAACCAAAAGTCGAGTCGGCAACCGGTTATGAACCTCGAGCAGGGCGATGTGCAGCGTTTTTGTCACCAGTTAAAAGATAAGAATACACTGCTGATAGAAGAAAATTTTAAAAAGAATATTGAGAAATACGAGCATAAATTTTGTAATAGCTTATTAGGTAAAAACCAATTTAATACGGCCGAGTACGCTATTATTTGTCTGCTTTTGTTACGTGGGCCACAAACCCCCGGTGAGTTACGCAGCAACAGTGGCCGGTTATTCAGTTTCGAAAGTAATCAACAAGTTATTGAATCGCTTGAGGCTTTGATGGCGGATGGGCGCGGCCCTGCGGTTTCACGATTAGCACGCCAAGCCGGGCGTAAAGACCATCAATATACTCATCTGTTTGCCGGTGAGTTTGAATCGGTACCGCAAGATACCGCTATAGCACTGCGCGCAGAGACTCCGTCAGCAGCGGCTAAAAGCCAACAGGATCAGCAAATGAGCATTCTCGAGACCCGTGTTGCCGCATTAGAAAAAGCCTTAACCGAGATGGCGGAGCGGTTGGGCGAAACCATCGACTTGGCACAAATAGCCGTAGAGTTAAATCAAACAAATGACTCGCCTGTTGAGGGCGAGCACGGGTAAGAATTCACACAGCTCTTTTTAGTCGGTTCGCCCCACGCTAGTTTGGGCCTAGGGAACCTAACACTGCTGCAAGTGTGTTATGCGCTATTGGCAATAGGTGTTACCTTAGCTAGCGCTGTACTATTGACTAGCAGTAATTTACTGATGTGTGCTGGTTAGTAACATGGCTATTATCGGGTGTAATTTTATTGCGGGGCGGCTCTTTTCGTCAGCGCCGCTGAAGCTACCGTTTTTGATTAACCGCAAGGTTCCTTATTATGGCAACGACCACGGCAACCACTACTGCAACGACTACTGCGACAATTTCGAGCTACTTTAGTATTACCGCTCACTATGTGATGGCGCAGAACAACCACTTTGATATGGACTATTACCTGGCGAATCACTTGCCACTGATAGAGAAGTTTGATCCCGGTTGCCTAGTGCGTATTGATGTACAGGCGGTGTACGATGAGCATCAGCCAAACCGCTTGGCTGAGGTTTTGGCTGCCTACGTATACCCCGATGAAGAGGCATTTAATCGCTCAATTGCAATGATCGAAACGCCCTGCTTGGCTGACGTAAAAAATTTTACCGATGTTGCATCCACGGTCTATGTCGGGCCATGTAAGAGTTTTGTTTATTGCAGTTAGTTCGACAATAACTAGAGTTTGATAGCAGTCTCGTGAGTAGTGATGATTGATTGAGGTACTTCGGTTTCGTACGATAAAGTGGCTAAGAAAAGGGTGTTGCTTCTTCTTATAAAAGCAAATTGCGTGTAATGTTCTACCCACACAACAATAATAGTTAACTATTCGAGGAGATTCAGCGCATGAGTTCCATCCCTGTCGAATTCGACCCGGCCTATATCACTGCACAATCTAGTCCAGAGGTTCAGATGTATAGCGCAGAGCTAGCATCGAAAGACCCCATGCGATCAGTTTTACAGGACAATCCTGAAATCTATTTTGTACCGCCCAAACGCAGCGGTGAATGGGGACAGTGGGAATTCAAATCCGGCTCGTATTACGACACCACTATTGGCTCGAAACATCCGCATTGGATAAACGAAGATCTACCTATACCTAGCAAAGATATTAACCGTCTGCGCTCTGATATGCTGAAGTGGGGATACTGCAAAGTTGAACAGGCACTGTCCGCTGCCCAAGTAGCTATTATTAAGCAGCGCGTGCTGGAACAAGCTCAGGGTGAAAAGCTTGCGGGTATTGCGCAGAAAACCCCTAGCGGCCAAAACATCAATTGCTGTGTTAATAAAGGGTTGTGCTTTGAGGGCTTGATCGAGCAAGAGCCATCGGTAGTGCAGGGCGGTGCACTGGTAGAACAACTGGTGACAGAGGCGCTTGGACTCAACTGGATTAGCACCTCGCTTATCGCCTCTATCTCTTTAAAGGGTGGTGTGCCCCAGGCGCTACATCAAGACCAAGACATCGCGCTTGATTCCAGAAGCCCGCTAACGATTAATATACTGACACCGATCACTGATATCGACGAAGCTAACGGTGGCACACTGGTTATTCCCGGCAGTCATTTAGTGTTGTCTGCTGCCCAGCGAAATCAAACTCCAGTGGGAAAGCTGCCGCCAGCGATTAATATCGACGCCAAGGCGGGTACCATGATTATTACCGATGGCCGGCTATTACACAGCACCGGCGTCAATCACACCGAGCTGCCTCGCATTGTTATGCTCAATGGTATGCAGCATCCGCTAATTCGTCAGCAGGAAAACTGGATGTTATCGGTCAAGCCGGAGGTGATCAAACGCGCCAGCCCGAAGCTGCTGCAGCGCATGGGCTTTCAAGCAACCAATGCTGCACAAACCAATGAGGGTCATGGCTTTGGCGCCAGCGGCATAGT
>JBLHLU010000351.1:0-3640 GCA_047623385.1 Paraglaciecola psychrophila | reverse complement strand
TTTCGGACATTTGCTTCGGCGAATCTGAGGGTGCTTGAAACAACTCTTGAAACAACACTGAAACAACACTGAAACAACACTGAAACAACACCGCAACAACACCGCAACAACACCTAAACAATGGTACTCACAGAAGACTGTTAGTTTGAAGCCAGTATGTGGTTCACCTAAAGTGTTAGTTTCTGATAAGTGAGTATGCGATCCGCTGTCAACGGAAAAATATAACATTTCAACTAGGTAATGCAGGCTAGCTAACAATTATCCTCGGCATGCCTGCTCGATAGGGCCGCGACTAGAGTGCAAAATTGGGCGATGACTCAGCGCGGTTACTCGGTGAAGTACGAGCGTAAAGCGAGCACGCAGCGATAGCACGTTTATCAGCAATGTATTGTAGTAACCGCTAATGAAAGTCGTGAGAATGGGTGTCGAGTGGCATCGCCGCAGTCAGATCCTCAATCACACTGGCCACCACATGGATTACCGGCGTTTGCTGCTCGGCATTGAGCTGGGGCAGCTTGTCACTGCGCTGCAACGCACCGCGTATCAGCAGCAGTCGGCCGCTGATAATAGCCTGACGAAAGGCCTGTTGGCGGTTTTTCCAGACAATAATGTTGGCATAACCCGTTTCGTCCTCCAAGGTGATAAACAATACCCCACCGGCGCTGCCCGGTCGTTGCCGGCAGGTCACCAGACCGGCAATGTGCAGTAGTGAGCCCGCTTTCATAGTGCTTAGATCCGAAGCTCTGACGCAGCGGCGAAAGCTCGGCTTATCGCGCAGTAGCGCCAGCGGGTGGCGGCGCAGGGTCAGTCCACTATAGCTATAATCCCAACGAATATCGTCGACCTCGCTGGGCGCTGCCAATTCAATACCGTCATCGAGGGGTTCGGCACTAGCCAGCAGTGGCCGATATTCTTCCACCGCGCTGACCTGCCACTGGCTCTGATAGCGGTGACTGTCAAAACAGCGAAAGGCGTCGGCACGCACCAGCGTATTGCGCTCGCCGCGGTTGAGCTGGGTCCGAGCTAGTAAGTCGGCCATCTATTGAAACAGCCGCTTAGATCGCAGTGTACTGAGCCGCTCAGCCGTGGCTCGGTGCAGGCCTTTTAGCAGACGAAATCCGAGGCGCAAGGTATTGCCTGCACTCAGCTGGTGATCCCAATCGCTGTAATTAACACATACGGGTAAAACGGTAACTCCTTGGCGGGTGGCAGCTTGTACTAACTGGGCCGGAGCATAAAACCCCATTGGCTGACTGTTGAGTAGACCGCAGTAAAAGGCCCCGGGGTGGTGGCATTTAAGCCAAGAAGAGGCGTAGGCGAGTAACGCAAAACTGGCGGAGTGGGATTCGGGAAAACCGTAGGCGCCAAAGCCCTTCATCTGGTTAAACAGGCGCTCGGCAAAGTCTAAGGTATAACCGCGAGCGAGCATGCCGTCGACCAACTTGTCGCGAAAAAAATCCAGTCGATCATTTTTACCCCAGCTGGTCATCGCGCGGCGCAGTTGATCGGCCTCGCCGCCGCTAAAGCCGGCGGCGACCATCGCCAGCTTTATCACCTGCTCTTGAAAAATTGGCACGCCGAGGGTGCGTGCCAATACCTCTCGCAGTGCTTCGTTGGCATAGGTCACGCTCTCCAGCCCCTGACGGCGACGCAAAAAGGGGTGAACCATGCCACCCTGAATGGGCCCGGGCCTAATAATCGCAATTTGAATTACCAGGTCATAAAAGGTTTGTGGGCGCAGTCTGGGCAACATGCTCATTTGTGCGCGGGACTCTATCTGAAAAACACCGATGGTGTCGGCCTGGCACAGCATGGCGTAGGTAGCCCGGTCCTCGGCGGGAATCTGTTGCAGTTGCAAGGTTGGGGTTCCACTGCTGTGATCGGTGGTGTCAGCGCTAGCGTCAGCACTGTTCACTGCGCCAATATAGCTCAGGCTCTTGCGAATGGCGCTGAGCATGCCCAGCGCTAGGATATCGACTTTCATTAAACCTAGAGATTCTAAATCGGTTTTGTCCCACTGAATGATGGTGCGATTATCCATCGCCGCATTCTCCAGCGGCACCAATTGGCTAATGGCTTCACTGCTGATAATAAAGCCGCCGACATGTTGCGATAAATGCCGTGGAAAGCCCTGTATTTCTTCGACCAGTTGGAGGAAAAGCTGCGCGGTAACCCCAGTTTGCCCCAGCAGTTGCTGTAATTGTTCGAGCTTGTTCCACCAGGACATTGATTTAGCCAGCTTATCGATCAGGCCCTGATCCAGCCCCAACGCTTTACCGACATCGCGTACCGCGCTGCGGGGGCGGTAGCAGATAACCGTTGCCGCTAAGGCAGCGCGCTGCCGACCGTATTTACGGTAGATATATTGGATCACTTCTTCGCGGCGCTCGTGTTCAAAATCGACGTCAATATCCGGGGGTTCGTCACGCTCTTTGGAGATAAAACGCTCAAATAACAGTTGGCTGCGGGCCGGGTCGACCTCGGTGATAAACAGGCAGTAACACACCGCGGAATTGGCGGCGGAGCCCCGCCCCTGGCACAAAATAGCTTGGCTTCGAGCAAATTGCACGATGTCGTATACGGTCAGAAAATAGTGTTCGTAACGCATTGCTGCGATCAACAATAACTCTTTTTCAAGTAATGCTTGCACCGAGCTACTGGTACCCTCGGGCCAGCGCTGGGCAGCGCCGGCAAAGGTGAGTTCGCGTAAAAAGCTACCGGCACTGCGTCCTGGCGGTACCACTTCGTTGGGGTATTGATAGCGCAGTGAGTCGAGCCTAAAATGACAGCGATCGGCAATAGCACTGGCAGCTTGGGTCAGCGCCGGCGGGTATAACTTGTTAAGCTGTGGCCCCGGGCGCAGGTGCAAATCGGCATTGGCCTGCAATGCTCTTCCCATTTGATCAATAGCGGTATTACTGCGGATGGCGGTTAGCACATCTAACAGCGGTTTGCGGGTGGCTAGATGCATATGCACATTACCGCAGGCGGTCATCGCTATGCGATGGCGTTTGGCGATTTGATAGCAGCGCAGATAGCGTTGCTGTTCACCGGCCACTCGGGACAGCGCAATGCCCATCCACAAATCTGTATGAAAGCTCTCCCGCAACTGCTCGGCAATGGCCTCGTTGTCGGCATTGTCATCGATCAGCCAAATGGTTAGGTAATGCGGTTGCTCGCGCAAAAAGTCTGCCAACTCAATATGATATTGGCCCTTGGGGCGGCGCAGTCGGGCGCGGGTAATCAGTGCGGAAATTTGCCGATAGGCAGCTAAATCAGGAGCCAACAACAGCAGTCTAATACCCTCGGCTAACACAAACACCGAACCGATGATTAGCTTCAGCTGACAGGTACTGGCGGCGCTGTGAGCTTTGACCACACCGGCTAGAGAGCACTCGTCGGTGATAGCTAGCGCGCGGTAACCGAGTTTGGCTGCTTGCGCGACCAGCTCTTCCGGGTGCGAGGCGCCACAAAAAAAACTAAAATTGCTAATGCAGTGCAATTCTACATAGCGGTCACCGGCGTTTTTAACTGCCGTGGCGGCGGCAGGTGCGTTGTCGCTCATGCGAACAGCCCGTGGACAAACCAGCGGTGATTAAGCTGGTCCCTATAGACCCAAAACAGCGCGCCCCTGCAGTGG
>JBLHLU010000350.1:0-3668 GCA_047623385.1 Paraglaciecola psychrophila | reverse complement strand
ATCGGGGTTTCTTATTTCAAAATAGGCTCGGCTAAGAGCTGAGGATTCGTTCTCAAAACCTTCATCGGAAATGAAACCGCCAAAGGTTTCTAAACTGGCTCCCTCGAACTGTTCTCGGTGAAAGCGATTAAAGGTATCGGTCCAGCGGATAACTTCACCGGCTTCAAGGGCGATACCCGCTCGCTCTAGCAAGGCATAACTTGCCTCGCGTGCTCGCTGTACGTAATAACGGACGTTTAAATGCCCCAAAGAATCTATTTCAGAGGCATCTACAATCGATTGATGAAGCAACACAGGTTCAGGCATATTCAACAGGTACCAGTAATTAAAGAGGCCGCATAATAAACAGCGGCGAGATACAATGCAATCATCAGATCGGTGCTGTTTAACAGTGTTGTAACACTCTGTTATAGCGTCTAACAGTACCCTGCTTTGTTAAAAGCCGAGCCTAAGATGCAAGCCATTTATTGCCTGAGTGACACCCTAATATGCTGACATAAACTGGGTTGATACAGTCAGCCGGAAACAGGCGGCAATGACTTTAAGCGCGGTGCCGAGCTGCGCTTAAAGCGGCGATTGAAATACCGCTACGAGTTAATCAGCTACAGCTACAGGTTAAGGTACAGGTACAGCTGTAATAAAAGCAGGTCATAGCTAGGCTATAGGTGCTTACCCAGAAAGCGGCTGCCTCGTTGGCTACCTCCCCGGCACCGGAAACAAACTGTTAACTCGTTGATTTTTAGAATTACTGCTATATGCTCGCCCTATAAGATTTTTAATCTAGCGGGCAGCGACTGGCTCATTGGTGCAAAGTCACTGTGGGTCTGACCAGGTCTATCTTCTTGACTGATGTGAATGGAAGTCGATACCAGCACTACTGGCAACCGAAACACAGTGCCAGCTGTCTTAAAAAACACCGAGCACTATAAGGTCATTGACCGCTTAAATACGTTGTTAAGGTTCAATATGAATAAAGTAAGTTGTGTTGTCATACTTCTCCTTGTCGAGGCGTTAGTTGCCTATCTATTTGGCGCTGAAATGAGCTCGAGCAACCCCGATGGCATTTGGCTTGACAGCCCGCCGGCTGATGGCTCAGGCAGCCCAAGTGATTCATTTTATGTGGGCGCTTCTATCGGTCTATTTTTAGTCTCTTTGGCCTATGCAGCCGCCTCTATAAGCCTTTATACCTGGGGGAAATTAAACAATGCTGCGCTGTCATGGCTACTTTCGCCATTAATCACATCGTCGTTAATAGGGGTTTTTGTAACCTTGGCGATTGGAGAATTAGCCTGGTAAACCCGCTGGTCGACGGCGGCCATAGCTTGGTGCGGCTACCGTTTATTTGATCTAGAGGCTGCCCTATTGCCTCAGGTATTGGGTTTATCTGACTAATAACTTCGTCCTCCTTTTTATCTCAGTGCCACTTATCATCAGTGCCGCTCATCATCAGTGCCACTTGTCTTCAATACCCGCTATCTTCAGTACTGTTATCTGCAAAGCCCGCCTACAGGGCTGGCTCTGAATGCACTGTTAGGGCAACAGTAGTAACGAGCGCCGGCAGGCTGCGAGCTGCGCCATAGCCACTGTGCCGATCGCACCGCTCAAACAGCCACTCTACAATTTTTGCGCTAGGGGTCATAAGTGACTCGATAGCAGCAGCTCAATAGGTGTTATACTGCTTTTCTATTCCGGCCCCGGCACTACCCTAGCCGAGCCAACCATTTGAGACGCCAATGACATTTTTCGAGCTGGGCCTAAGCGAGCCTATTCTAACCGCGCTAACAGAACGCGGTTACAGCAACCCCACCGCTATTCAGCAGCAGGCCATTGCGCCACTGCTAGCCGGACGTGACATTGTCGCCAGCGCGCAAACGGGAACCGGCAAGACCGCCAGCTTTGTTTTACCCCTTTTAGAAATGTTCAGCGGCACCCATACGCGCCGCGCTAAGCGCCTGCGTGCATTGATCTTAGTGCCCACCCGAGAACTGGCTATGCAGGTCGAGGCCACCATTGGCCAGTACGGCAAACATTTAGACATTCGCAGTATGGCGATGGTCGGTGGCGTCGATGGCGAAGCGCAAAAGCAGCGTCTTATTGATGGTATCGATATTCTGGTCGCCACCCCCGGCCGGCTGTTGGACATGGCCCATCAGCGAGCACTGTATTTTGACGAGCTCAAAGCGCTGGTGCTGGACGAAGCCGACCGCATGCTCGATATGGGATTTATTGGTGACATCAATAAAATTATCGAACGGCTACCCACACAGCGGCAGACCATGTTGTTTTCCGCCACGTTGTCTGATGATGTGCGTCAGCTGGCGCGAACCGCAATAGACAATGCCGTTGAAGTATCGGTGCTAACAGAACCCGATAGCGGCCCGCAGATCGACCAGTGGCTGGTTACCGTCGATAAAGACAACAAATCCGCGCTGTTAAGTCATCTGATTGAGCAGCAACAGTGGGGCCAAGCACTCATTTTTATTCGCACCAAACACGGCGCGGCAAAATTAGTCACTCAGTTAGAAAAACGCGGTATTGAGGCCGAGGCAATTCATAGCGGGCGCAGTCAGGTGGTTCGCAGCCAATTGCTACAGGACTTCAAATCGGGACAGATCAAACTACTAGTGGCTACCGGTATTGCTGCCAGAGGCATCGACATTGACGACCTGCAGCGTGTAGTCAACTACGACTTACCCGATGATGCCGACGACTATATCCACCGCATAGGCCGCACCGGTCGCGCCGGCGCACGGGGCGAGGCAATTTCACTGGTTTCCAGGGACGATTTTAAACGGCTCTGCTCTATTGAAGGGCGCCAACAGCAAGTCATTCCACGCCGTGATATCGAGGGCTTTGGTGCGCAAAAAACCGTACCGATTTCGGTGCTAAACCACATCCGCACAGCTGCGATCAGTGAAACCCGTGGCCACGGTAACAAGCCGCCCAAAAAAGAAGCCTCCCGTGGCTCCGACACTTTCCACAGCTCACGCAAATCCTCCGCGACCGGCAGCAAAAATAACAGCGCCAAATCGTCACCGGCCTCTACAACCCAGCCCTGGGGCAACTGGCAAAAAGATAAAGGTCAGTAATAGCCTTATATTACTCTTATAGATCACTTACCTTGACCTCTATCGGCGATTGCTCCGCTGGTCACTGATAAGTATTCGCTGACCAAAAAACCTTTCAAGTGCAGCCTACCGTCGGCAAACTCTAACTCAGTCGTTATCGTTTGCTAAAACCCCTGAGCTCAAGTAATAAACGTAGCCTGCCTGCACAATGATTGCCTATTGAAATGATGTTAATCACGGAGTACGTACCAGCACGCTAACCCTTTTTTTTGCGGGACCGGCGCCAATAGTTTTGCCTGTGCGAATGCCAACTGGCATCAGCGCGAACCAGTTTCGACTAAGGCCCGCGACTACACCTGACGCTACATCAGACGCTACATCAGACAATACGCCGAGCACTATATCCCACACTACATCGCACACTACACGCACACTACATCTGACACTGCAGCGGACATAAGTTTGCCGACTGGATTATTATCGACGCTCTAGGCAGCACCCAGAAGTGAAAAAGCGGGTTCAATCGTCGGAGGGCTACTCGGGGCTCTATGGCACTTTGTAAGGTAAAGACCGGCGGGGAAATGTTCAGCACCCATCGGC
>JBLHLU010000349.1:0-3738 GCA_047623385.1 Paraglaciecola psychrophila | reverse complement strand
AGAACGCGCAGCCGACAGTTTCAGACTAGCGGCAGAGAGACCAAGAAGGAAGAGCCTACCCCCGGCTGACTTTCAAGCTTAATTGAACCGCCGTGTTGTTCAACGATGTTTTTAACGATAGATAAGCCCAAACCGGTACCGCCCAATTCCCTGGAGCGCGCCTTGTCGACCCGATAAAAGCGCTCGAAAATGCGCTGCTGGTACTGCTGGCTTATGCCGATGCCCGAATCGGCAATCAGCAACTCGGCACAGCCTTCTGCCTGCCTTAGCGATACCTCAATCGAGCCGCCCGCAGGGGTGTACTCAATCGCATTACTTAGCAGGTTGTCGATTAACTGGCTCATCGCCTGCTCTTCACCGGCGACAGTAAGCCTGCCTGCATCAACCAACTCGGCGCTAATAGTCAGCCCTTTCTCCGCACAATTCGACTCAACTGCGGCAATCGACTGAGCCGTTAACTCTGCTAAATCGAGGGCGTGAAAGGCCGTTGCGTTTTGCGCTGATTCAAGCCTGGACAGGGCCATCAAATCACTAACCAATGCCGACAGGCGCTTACTCTGAGTATTAATTCTATCGACAAAACCGTGCCTGACAGCCCCATCCATATGCTCGTCACCGAGGATAGTCTCGGCGATACCGCGTATTGCAGTAATCGGTGTTTTGAGTTCATGTGAGGCGTTGGCAACAAAGTCTCGACGTACCCGTTCTAGGCGATCGAGCTCTGAGATATCGTTAAAAACAATAATCGCACCACTGAGCTTACCTCGGTGATAGGAGCCGTTCTCATCGAATAATACCGCCGCGTAGATCTCCACTACTTGGTCTTCACCATCGCTGGGCCGACGCATTTGTGTTTTGATAATATCTCGGCTGTTTATCGCCTGTTCCAAAGCCTCGTTAATCTCGGTAATACGCACCTGTTCCCAAATGGGCTGATTAATACTGTGGGTCATCGACAGGCGCAATAACTTAGCTGCGGCATGATTAATATGGATGATTTTTTGCTGTTGATCGACCGCAATAACACCCTCAGTCATGCCGGTTATTATCATCGCCAAACGGTTGCGTTCAGTGGTTATCTCCGCCATTCGCAGAGCAGAGCTCTTGGCCATTCGGTTGAAGGCCTCACCGAGCGTACCAATTTCGTCTTGCTGATTAATTATTATGCGTTTTTCGTAGTCTCCGCGGGATATCGCCTCGGCAATCTCTGTCATTTTGGTCAGTGGATCGATAAAAATCTTGGCAATATATAAGCCCAGTAATAGCGCCACCGCAGCGGCTACGGCGGCGGCGAAAACAATAATCAGTCGCAGCTCTGCCAATTTGTCGTCAACGGTGCTGACCGGCAGGGACACCCGAACAAAACCCAGCAATAGCTGTTGCTGGGAAACCCGCTGCGCGCGGTAAATCATCTTCTGCTGTAGGGTCTGACTGTAGCGCGAAGCACTGGCTACAGCGCTATCGCGAGCCTGAATAATTTCCGGCCGCTGAGCGTGGTTGTCCATATTCTCAGGGAGTTCCTGAGAGTCGGCAATAACGATTCCGGCGGCGGTCATCACCGTTAAACGGCTCTGCGTTTTTATCCCTAGCTCAACAATCGACTGCCGCAAGGCGCTGCTGTCAATTCCCGGGTGCCAACCGGTCAAACTGTTACGAGATAGCTCCGCCAGCAACTCGGCACGCACGGTTAAGGATTGGTAAACGCCGCGGGTTTCGTTTTCACTGACCAACCGACTAACCATCACCCCAACGATGATAGTGCAAATCAAAATCGTAGCAACGTAGCCTAGATAGAGACGCCAAAATAGCTTTGACTGAAACACCGCTAGTCCAGATCCCTAAATCGGTAGCCCACGCCACGTACGGTTTCTATAAAGACATGCTCATCGCCAATCTTCTTGCGAATACCACGAATATGTACATCGATATTTCTGTCGACCACTACCACCCCATCACTGATGGCATGATCGAGTAATTGCTCCCGAGAAAATACTCGCCCGGGGTAGCTGGCCAAATGGTGCAGCAGCCGAAATTGCGTCGCGGTTAATTTAACCGACTGTTCATTGAAGCTCACTTGATGCTTGCCAGGATCAATGAGTAAACCATTGCAGGCAATGCAATCACTGGCGCCCTCGGCACCGGCAGCGGCCTTGGTGCCATTGCTAGCGGCTCGTCGTAATACCGCCTGCACCCGGGCAATCAGTTCCTTGGGGCTAAAAGGCTTGGGCACATAGTCATCGGCACCAATGCCCAACCCCAGCACTACGTCACTCTCCTCACCTTTGGCACTAACCATAATGATGGGGATAGCTGAAGTAAGCTGTGCACCTTTCAGTGTCCGGCAAATATCCAAACCGTCCATACCCGGCAGCATTAGGTCCAGTAGCACTAAATCTGGCAAACTCTGCTTAATCAGCGCCAGGCCCTCTAAACCGTCGTCAGCACTGGACACCGCAAAGCCTTCTCGCTTGAGGTTATAGCGCAGTATTTCAAGAATATCCGGCTCATCTTCAACAATAACAATGTGTTTTTGCGACATAGGACTAAAACTTTACTCAGTGGAAACTCCTACCCTATCACGGCTTTGTTAAGAACCGGTAAAGATCATCTTCGCGGCGACCGGCGCAGCAAAACAAGCGCCGCCTCGCAACCACTATTCAAACCCCACTCGCTGCCCTGCGCTGTACCACGCATCTTTAATCCCACGGCACCATGGACGCTTCACCATACGAGGAGCCATGACCAAGAGCCGTGACCAAGGTCGTAACAAAAAGCCGCGACCAAGAACTATGACAAAAAACCTCTAAAAAGACCCTAAAGCCCTGTACAGAACAATTAGCACCCCCGCATTGGGCAAACCACGAGTGAACAGCGTCAGTATTTTAGCCAGAACGATGCTGTCGACTCAATTGTAGAATGGAACCATAGCAAGCACCGTTAACTCTTTGCATTGGCAGGCTGTAGCACCCAAATTTCGATAGCAGCTGGTGCCACAGCACAAAAATACGGCACGCAGCAGCCACACCAGCAGCTCGGCAAACTCCAATTTGTCAGCGTGCTTGGCCGCATCATATGGCCGCCGCCACCGCTATAACCTAGCACTAACCACTATCGGCAGTACCTATTCTCACGAAAGATGCGTTGAAAAAGTAACGTTTGTTATAGCCCCTGCCGATCACAAGAGAATTCTCCTGTGCCACAGAGCCAGCCCAGCCATAGCTACGGATTTACCTAATACACTGATAATCGCAATCAGGAAATTATCACAGTGAAGGCCACTTTTGAGCAACTGGACAAAAGGGTACAGCGCAGTGCAGACGATCTTGACCTGCATGATGACATCAACATGGCGCTTGTTTCGACTACCTCGCCGTGTAAAACCTTATTGAACCGCTTGCAAGCTAACATCACCGCATAAGGGCGATTCTCAACCGGTGTAAAACCAAAGAAAAACGCATGAAAGTCGCCGACCTTGTGATGGAAATGAGGCAGGCAAAACCCTTATTCCAGCCGGGTAGCCGAGTGAAAAAAAGCATAGACTTCGGCTACGGCACAACATTAATTTTTTGCTTTTGGCTTGCATCGCTCGCCTCACTCCCCGATAATCCGCGTCGACGGTGCCCATTGGGCATAAAGGGAACCCGGTGTGACAGTGAATTAAACATCACTTTGCAATTAATCCGGGGCTGTACCCGCAACTGTAAACGAAGAGCTACTTGCATAAACCACTGACACTGT
>JBLHLU010000348.1:0-3824 GCA_047623385.1 Paraglaciecola psychrophila | reverse complement strand
ATAGGAGCATAGTATTATGACAACTGATAGGGTCTTAATGGACCCCACCGCAGAATTAAGCACCAGTGCCCGGGAGCGAACAACCAGACCGGTGCAACTAAAGGGACTGCGCGTTGGGATCTTGGATATTTCCAAGCCGCGGGGTGATTTGTTTATGTCGCACTTAGCAACACGGCTGCGCGAGCGCGGCATGGAAGCGGTGGAATTTGTCAAACCGACATTTACCCGAGTCGCGCCCCCTGCCCTACTGGCACAGATGGTAGGCAATGTTGATGTAGTGATTGAAGGTTTAGCCGACTGAGGTTCTTGCACGTCGTGTTGTATACATGACCTGACAACCTTGGACAGCCGCGGTATACCCGGTGTAGGTATTGCCTCTTCGGTATTTGTCGAGGCGGCGGCTATTCAGTCAAAATCACTGGGTTTTTACCCGGAGATGATTTATGTCGAACACCCGATCCAAGATCGCAGCGATGAAGAACTGTGTGAACTGGCTGACCGGGCTATCGACAGTATACTCAATTGCCTAGTCGCCTAAAGGCACTGCATTGATCACTGTGGCTTGACCGACTTTGCTTGAATGGAGATCACCTGAATGAAGGTGGTTCTCTAAGCGTAGTTTGCTAAGGTGATTCGATAAGGGTGGTTTGCTAAGAGTGGTTCAATAAGAGTGGTTCGATAATCGCGGCTGAATAGCCGCGTTTTTTTAGCACTTTATTGATAGCGCTTTTTTGTGGTACTGCCTCGCTACCACTATTTGGCCAGCATTATTTGGCTAGCACCGTATGGCCAAGAATGCTTGGCTAACCTTGCTGGTCAACGATGCTTGGCTGACTGTGTTTACCTGATCGTACTTACCTGAACATGTTTGCCTGACCGTTTAGCTAACTATGCTAGCGCAACCGTGCTGGTATGATAGTGTTTGAATAGAACGCGGCGGCAAACTGTGGCCGACTAAAACGCCCCGTTAGAGGCGCTTCACCAACCGTAAGACTACTCAGCCTGCCTCTGTTCAGCCCGCCGACAAAAACGGCCCGTCGACACATAGACGCCGACCATCGGGGGCACTGCAAGCACCGCAAATACCGACGCCACATTTAGTCATGTAGTCGATAGCGCTGTGAATTTGATCGTCTCGGCAAAACTCTCGCTGCACTGCAATAGCGGCGTGCACCATCGGCCCGGGACCGCAGTTATAAAAATACAGCGAATCGCGTTCCACCGTCGACATCGCCTGCAAGCGCTGGCGCAGCAGTTCGGTAACCACGCCGTGATAGCCAAGACTGCCGTCGTCTGTGGCAATGTGCAGCTCGCTAATAGCCTGACACTGCTCGACAAAATACAGTCGGTCGGCGCTGCGAGCGCCAACGAAGATCTCAGCGCCAGCGCCTTCGACTTCGCTGTGGCCAAAGTCTCTGGCTATCTGATAGACACCGGCCAATCCAGTACCGCCGCTGACCGCCATGATTTTAGCACCCTCTGGAGGCTGCACTGGGGTGCCGTGGGGACCGCGCACATAGGCACGAGTGCCCACATCTAAGCCGATAAGTGCTTCAGTAAAGATACCCAAGTTGATGACCACTAAGGAAAAGGGATCATCGGTTAGCGCGGAGAAAGGCTTTTCGCCGAGACCCGGAATCCACAGGTAGATAAACTCTCCGGCCTGCACGCCCACTTTGCAATCAAAGGTCAGAATCGAAATGTCGGCACTGACCCGTTCATTTTTTAGCAGCGTAACCGGGCTAAAACTCATATCAATATCGTAGCGAACAAGAGCCTCGGCACGGTTGCGATCAAATAGTAGGTCATTGTTGAGGGCGCGGAAATAATCGGCAATCTCTTCGGTATTCATCCCCACCAGCGCCGAGCCAACCCCAATAATGGTGGCGCCGGCGTCTTGAAAAGCACGCACATTGTCGGCGCTGCTAATCCCGCCGCAACCGATAATAGGACAGTTTACCGCCGCCGCCATTTCAGCGACGCATTTTAGCGCCAGTGGCAATACACCCTTGCCAGACAGGCCACCGAGACCGTTGCTCAACACCGGTTCGCCGTAACTGACATGGCTGCCGGGGCCGACCGTATTAATAGCACACAGAGCATCGGCACCACCGGCTTCCGCCGCCGCCGCAATTTCACCAATATTAGGTACATTAGGGGTCAGTTTGGCTACTACTGGCACTGTTACCGCGGCCTTAACCGCCGCCACAATCTCTTTAACCAAGGCTGGATCTTGGCCCATGGCCATGCCCAAACCCTTAGCATGGGGACAGGACAAGTTGAGTTCCAAGCCGTCAGCATGGGGCGCCATAATCTTGGCAACATCGACATATTCCTGAACACTGCCGCCAAAAATGGATATCAGTAAAAATCGGTCTTCCGGAATAACCAGGGTCGCCATCAACTTGGCAGACGCCTGCGCGCCGGGGTTAGTCAATCCAACCGCGTTAACAAAACAACCCGGGGCATATTCGCTGAGGATCGGTTCGCGATAGCCAGCACGGGGGTCAGGACCAATACTCTTAGTGGTCAACACCCCGACCTCGGGCATAGAGTCAAACACTGCCTGAATAATCGGCGCAGCGCAGGTCACAATGCCTGAGGGAATGGTAAAGGGTCCGGATAAGGTCTTGCCGAGAAATTGCGTATTCAAAGCAGCTATAAACTCCTGGGGAGTGGTTAGGAGTCGATATTTTACAGAGAAATGAATGATAACGCACTAGTGAGACTACCCTAGAGACACTGTTGCCTCGAGGGTAGCGTTTTTGCAGTGTTTTATTGAGGCTGTTAGTGCTTTGTGACTAGTTAGCAAAGGCCTCGCGCAGTCGTGCTGCAGAGTAATTAAGCGCCTCTACCGCCACCGGTATAGCGCGGCCCATAGTCAAAAAGCCGTGCACCGTTGAGCCATAGTGGATGAAATCTACCGCTACACCCGCCGCGGCCATATTGCGCCCGTACAGCTGACCGTCGTCCTGCAATGGATCATAGCCTGCGGTTAGCAGCAGCGCCGGTGGCAGATCGCCACAGTCTGTGGCCCGCACGATAGCGTATTGGGGCTCTCCGGTGATGTCTTGACCATTGCCGTAATGCATTTCAAACCAGTCCATGGTCTGTTTTTCTAGATTAAAGCCCTCGGCAAACTCCACCATTGAGTTAGCGCTGGGCCCTGGCATTTGACCAACACCGGGATACCACAGCATTTGATAGCATAGCTTAACACCGCCGCTATCACGCATATGGCGGGCCACTACCGCCGCCAAATTGCCGCCAGCACTATCGCCACCCACCGCTATTTTATTGCTATCCGCACCGATCTGCGCAGCGTTTTCTCCAGCCCAGCTGGCAGCTGCGATCGCGTCTATAACCGCCGCAGGAAAGGGATGTTCCGGCGCCAACCGATAGTCAACGGCCATCACTATAATGCCGGCATCGCCACACAGGTGACGACAAGCTGCATCATGGGTATCCAAGTCGCCAATTACCCAGCCACCGCCGTGGTAAAAAACTAACAGCGGCAGTGGTCCGGTTTCAGTGGTTTTGGGGCGATAAATACGCACCTCAATATCACCGGCAGGGCCGGGAATACTGCGCTGCTCGGTGCTGTCAATTTCGATATCAGTGCCGTCCATCATTTCTGAGGCGCCCCGGTACACTTCGCGAAACTCCGCCGGCGTAGTATCAGCCAGTGCTTTGCCCTCTTGGCTGGCCATCAAATCGACAATAGCTCGGGTTTGTGGATCCATATTACTGAGGTCTGCCATATTTACGCTTCTCCTGTTGTTGCTGGTTGCTGTTGTTGCTGGTTGCTGTTGTTGCTGGTTGCT
>JBLHLU010000347.1:0-3849 GCA_047623385.1 Paraglaciecola psychrophila | reverse complement strand
ATTATAGTGCTTCAACACGATAGCCCTGTTCAGATGTATGCCACGAAAGATATACGCCATCGTTAGCTTCTATTAATAGAGGGTGATCTGAGCCAGCGCGGGTACTAAGTACCTCGCCTTTATCAACAAAACTCTGGCCATGATCCTCCGATACGATCAATCGAATATGCGTTTTTTCGCCATCAAATATTTTCCAGACGATATAGAGCCTATTGCCGCGCTGCGCCAACTGCGGATGACTGGCACTGGCCTGATCATCAATCCGATACAGTTGCGACTGCTCACCAGTGGCAAAATCCTGGAGTGCGTAATAAATGCCTTGGTGGTCATCACCATTACTAAACCAAACAATATGGTAGCGACTGCTGTGGTTGCTATCACCTGCTACTGGACTTTTTATGGTGGTATTAATTGAGGTGTTAGTTGAGCTGTTAGCTGCGGTATTAGTCGCCTGAATCATGTCTGGGCCATGATGAGGGCAGGCATTAATTTGCCAATTGTCTACGGTTGCTCGCTGGTAAAACGAGTAGCCCTTTGGCTTAAGAATACCCGCAGCGTGATCTCTGATGCTGCCGGGAAAGATGTGCCGCCACAGTACCGCCACCTCATCATCGCCGTGGGCTGCAATCGCTATTCGACAGCACTCACAGCTGCTATCTGCCACTTTGTAATTATCGGGAAAACTAACACCTCCATCACTAGAAACTGCATAATACAAGGCGGCGCCGGTATAGCTGTTATCATTTTTTATAGCGGCCACTCGATCACGTTTATCAATCCAAGCCAAATATATTTTTCCTGAGGGAGTAACCTGAAGCGAGTCAAATCTGTGGGTGGCTAACAGACCATCATTGTTAACAGTAAACGGCGATTCAAAACTCTTGCCCCCGTTCACAGAGCGGCTAAAGCGTATATCACCGGTGAATTTCCCCTGCGTGTTTTTAGACCAAGACACCAGTACTTCACCGCGCTTGCCAATGGCCACTTTAGCGCGATTCTCTCCATTGCTATAAATTTTTTCTGGCTGTTTATTAATGGCAACTGCCGGGCTGTAGCTGGCGCCAAGGTCGTCGGAGGTAGTGAAATAAACATGCTCTTGCTGCACAAAAACCACCCATAATTGTTGCCCGCTAGTCATTACCGCACTGGGAGTTTTTCCGCAGTGAACATGCACAAGGCGATCGCAATCTAACGCTGCAGCTACCTGCTGCTGGCCCGCCGAATAGCACAACACAGGAGCCAACAGTAACGCTGCAGTTACCAGTCTGATCAATTTCGTAAACAATCTATTCATAGTTGCTCATATTATAACTGTTAACCACTCACTGCTTAAAAACTGTATTTCCCTTCAAGATAAACAGTGCGCGAGGGCCAGGGATGCGCTACGTAGGCGAGTTCATCGAATAAGTTATCGACGCCTAAAGATACCTTGGCTTCATCATTCACCCGCCAGTTAGCCTTGGCACCAACAAACAGGTACTGATCAATAGCACCGTAAACTTGATTCTGAGTGTCGCCATTATCCAAATCGCCAAAGGTATTACTGGCGTATCTAAAACTGGCACTCAGGTCCACAGCATGCGTAACCGGGTAATTCACTATAAGATTCGCTCGCCACTGCGGAACACGCGGTAACTCATTACCGACAATGTCGGGATTGGCGCTGTTAGCAGTAATCGTTGCATCGGTATAAGTGGTATTAAAGCGCAAGCTGGCTTGACTGCCTAGAACCTCAGACTGATTGTAAACAAACTCTATACCTTTGCTTTCAACTTCATCGATCGCTAGAAAGGTTGAGACGCGGACATTGGTCCCAGCGTCGTTGATGATGCCAGTCTGGTTGTATATCGTGTCATCTGTCAGATCAAAAAACAGATTAAGCCGCAGTAAACCACCCTCAATTTGCCGGTCAATGGTCAGATTGTGAAACACCCCCTCTTCCGGCGCCAAGCTGACATCAGAGACAATGAAGCTGGTGGTTGCCTCTTCATTTCTATAAAGCTCTTCTGAAATAGGAAATCTAAGGGCGCGGGCAACAGAGTAGCGGATACTCCAGTCATCATTGGGTGTATAGGCCAGTGAAAATTTGGGTGAACTGCCGGAATCGGAACGATCAGGCGCTGTATTACCGTTAAAAAACCCGTCCGCTGTTTCCCAGTCTTCATAGCGTAAACCCAACGCCAGATCCCACTGTGAATTGAGCGTCAAACCCCACTGTGCAAAAAGCGCCTGAGTACTGGTGCTACCTTGGCTGGCTGCTCGCGGGCTAATAACGGCTTGGGTTTGTGCATCAATGTTAGCCGGGGTTATTTCTAGGCGGTAATCATCGGTAAAATAGCCCACTGACAAACGCATGTGCTCATTTCCTAACAAGCTTTGTGTTCCCAGTTTTATATCCACGGTATTCCACCCGGTGTCGCCGTGACGAGTCAAACGTCCTGAACGAGAACCAAAGGCTGGGTCCTGCGAGCTTAAACCGCTGCGAATTTCTCGATCCTTCTTAATCTCAAAATCTGTGGCGTAGACATCAAAGGTCCAATCTAAACCTATCTCGCCGCTCACGCCAAAACCCAACAGCAAACTATTGCGCTGCTGAAAACGTTCTTCAAAATTGCGATTACCGGCACCGTAATAACTGTTGCCCGCACCATCAACTAAGTAATTACGTTTGTCGCTCTGCTCCCTAGCGCGCTTTTCATAAGCTACGGTGCCACGCAAGGCTATGGTGCCTAAGTCGTAGCCTAGTTTCAGTTTGTATAGCTTCGTCTCTGAGCTTTCAGCACCGGAATCACCTATATAAATAACGCGCTCACCAGTATCATTTTTGCCGTTGATAGCGCCCGTCACCCCGGCAGCGGCCAGGTTCTCGGCTTCACTGGCGTTCAGAAAGTAGTCAGTTAGCGGTTGGCTTTTATTGTCCAGTCGGTTGTAAGAGGCAAATACGCTAAAATCACCTAGCTTGTCTTCATAGGACAAAAACAGTTTGTCTCCGCCAAAACGGTCGTCTGTGCCCAGCTCGTTGTAGTTCTGGCTTATCATAGTGCCCTGTACAGTGATACGGCGGCGCTGCGGGGTTCGAGTTTTAATGTCCACCACACCGCCCATAGCATTACCGCTATATTCTGCCGAATAGGGGCCATAAATAACGTCGACCGAATCGATCTCATCGGGGCCTACTAGCGACCAGCGCGGCGAACCCGAAAAACGGGTTTGCAGCAAATAATGTAGCGGCAGCCCGTCGGCAAAAACCATGCTGCGGGTGGTCTGAAACATACCGGAGCCGCGGATACCTATGGTGCCATTGGGGTCGCCCACATACCGGCGGCGGATAACCAAGCTGGGTTCAAAAGCGACCGCATCTTCAGATGTCAGCAGGTTAATCGCTTGAAGTTCTGCTGCCGTTATCCTTGAGGTGGGGCTCACCAGCGTAGTATCACTAAAAATACGGTCTGCAATTACGATTGTTTCCTCAATGACATTGACCATGGGGGCATTTTGAGCCGTAGCTGTATTGATAGTGATACATGATGCGAGCAACACAGCAAGTTGATTGAGGTTCATCTTCACATTTCCTAGCACAGTGGGAGTTGATACGTTACCGGGCAAGTCTAAGGAGATTTCTGCAGCTGAGGAAGTGACATATTGTCGCACTTGCCGATTATCACCGTACAAAGGGCTATACTGCACAGTTAGCAGCAGCAACCAGCTTGTGGTGCAGCTACTTAACCGCAAACTGCTTCATAACCTAGCTAAAAGCCGGTGATGGCATGCCAGCTAACACTCTTACAGGTGCTAGTTCCTATGTTAGCTCCGGTGTTAACTGCGCTGCTATGCGCTGGCTCCAGACCG
>JBLHLU010000346.1:0-3876 GCA_047623385.1 Paraglaciecola psychrophila | reverse complement strand
CTATCGCGTAACCACAGCGCTAAACTATTTCATTTACCGAAGGTCGCTTGATGTTCGCCAACAGTACCCGCTTACTTTTCATTAGCAGTTTGATGGCCTGGTCTACCGCCTGTATTGTCGACGGCTGGCTGATACAGGGTATAAATGTAGTAGTGTTGTGCCTGTATGTCGCACAGCTCCTATTATGGGTTATGGCACTTAGCGATGCCATCGCGCGACAATGGCGTCTTGTCTGCAGCACACTGGGACTGCTACTCGCCTTGATGCTTTCGCTAATGCCGCAGGTTGTTCTGGCGCCGGTAATGTTATTCCTATGGATTTCGTTAAGCCCGTTCTTTTTAAGCAAACGTCATAGTTGGGGGCTTTACATTGTTTATAACGCTATTTTTTTATTAGCGACATTTTATCTACGCCCAAACAACATCATAACCGCGGCATCTTTTGTCGCCTTTCAGCTGTTCTCGCTATCGTCGAGCTTTCTACGTATTGACTTAACCAAAAAATCGGCGGCACTTGAAACCGCAAACGCCAAGTTACATCGCGCTCAATTATTATTAGCACAACGATCTAAAGCACAAGAACGCCTGCGAATTTCTCGCGATTTACACGACAGTATTGGTCAGCGCTTAACCGCCTTAAGCCTACATTGCGAATTTGCCCTGCACCAATCACCGGTTAATCTACAGGAGTTTTTACGTTCCTTGAAACGCGACATTTCCGCAACCCTCGAGCAACTGCAGGCGGTGGTGATGCAATTCAAACAACAGCAGTCTTTTGACTTGGCTACCGCTCTACGAGAAATAGCTGCTAGGATTCCCGGCCTAACATTCGAGCTCGATTTTAACAGCGGCTTCAACGATACAGCGATCGATGAACAATTACTTTTTTGCTTGCAAGAGGGCATAAACAATGCATTGCGCCATGGCCAAGCCACCCATATATCCATAGTAGGTACCACCAAAGACAACTACCTACTGCTGTCATTAGAGGACAACGGCGAACGCCGTGATAATGTAGTTAGTGAAAATAGCGGGACTGGCCTGGAGGGAATGCAGCGGCGATTGGCACCCTACGATACTGATGTCGATTTTCTCTTATTGGCGGACAAGGCCATTTTGACCTTCCGTATTCCAGTTCGCCATTTGTCCACACTTTGACTATGCAAATAATTATAGGGAACCAGCGGTGATAAAAATTGGCATTGTCGATGATCAAGCTATGGTGCGCATGGGTATCGCGCAATTGGTAAGCTTAAGCAATAACCACACGGTGGTGTTCGAGGCTGAAAATGGTAAGCAGGCCCTACACCATTTAGCCAACGCACCGATAGATCTGCTCATTAGCGATGTTCAAATGCCGGTTATGGATGGCATTCAATTAATCCAGATTTTACACGAGCGGGCCATCACGATACCGGTACTGGTGTTAACAACCTTTAATGATAGCGACTTGGTTATGCGCGCCATGCGCGCCGGTGCCAATGGATTTTTGCTTAAAGATGTCGACCTAGAACATCTTAATCAGGCCATTGAAACCGTAGCCGAAGGTGGATTTCTATTTGAACCGCAGGTTCTTAGGCTGACTGATGAGGCCTCGGCCCTTTATGAAAACGAACAGGCGCCAACGGATATCAGTGACACTGAGAAACAAATACTGCGTTTAATCGCTGCCGGTTTTAGCAATAAAGATATCGCCGGATTTGTTCACCTAGCACAGGGCACCGTAAAGAATACAGTGAGTCGAATTTTGGAAAAAACCCATAGCCGCGATCGCACCCAAGCAGTGGTAAAGGCTATGGTTTGGAAACTTATTTGAGTCATTAAAAAGACGGTGGCAACCAACGTATACGAAAAACCACGCCAGCAACCGTGCTGTAGGGTTGTTTGCCGAGGTTATCACTGCCTGCATTATCGTGTCTATGCCAGCAGGTCAATGCTACCAGGTAAGCCATAGTGTCTGCATCATCACCTCTACACAGCCACCTCTAGGCAATCATCATTAAGCCACCACCTCTAAGCCGTTATTTCTCAGCCGTTATTTCTAAACCCATCAGCAACCACCTTGAGTTTTTATCGGACTCCTAAAGGCGCACAACAACCACAGGACCAGCGCTCCATGCTACCCCACTGTTAGTGAGTCGTTAGCATCGGCATAAGATGGGTCGCCAGTGTGATCATCTTCCTGTATTGCAGTCGCAGAAAAACAGCCACCGGCGCAGTTGGGAATGTTTAACATCGCAACTTAAGTCATAACAACTAGCACAGAACTGAAAACTCTGCCGTGACCCATCTACTCGACACCTCTTTTACGTAATAGCATTACGCACATAAGCACAGGCACTCATACCGAAAACTTTACTCGTTGGCTACTCAACATGAACTGACATGATTGCTGCAACGTAGTTACCGATATTGACAACATCACTTTTTCTAGCGGCAATTTTTGGGTGTGTTTTCGGATATTTTCTCGGGCACTGTCTCGGGTACTGTTTCGGGTACTATCTTGAAAACAGCATCGGATATTTTTTCGCTATCTACCACACCGTCTAAGCTGGCTTTTATGTGGATCAGTATCGGTGATGTTATAACGGTTAACGGCAACAACCCGCTTATACGCTATTGCCTTATAAACAGGTTGCTCCCATCCTCCAAGAAGCCACCGCGCCTAGTGACCTTCACAGCACTGTGCCTTTTATACTGGCACAATACTATACAACTGGCAGCAGTGGTTTTTATCAAACTGGGCGCGACACCCGATATTCAACGCCGCCACCACTGAGAAATCGACCTTCACCAATAAAGAAGGTGGTATTGAGCCATGCATAGCGCTCATCACCGGTTTCAATTCGTGGATTAGTAAAAAAGTACTGGTCACCGAAATCGGTACCCGAGCCCTGCGCAAGTGCATTTTGCACTACATCATCCATACCCAATAACCCGGTATATTGCACATACAAAAACGCATCATCATGGGTTTGTATTTGTAGCCGCACATCAACTCGTAGAAAACCGTCTGGACCTACCAACGCCCACTCGCCGCCCCCAAGTACTTTACCCTGCACCCGTTCACCTTTAACATCACCGGAGGTGACGTCAAAATAGTTGCGAGTGCCAATAGGACCTGCACCGATAGGAACAGGCTCTGCTAATTGTGCATTGAAAATAAATTCTTCTACTAGTTCCATAATAAACCTCAAGGTTTTGGGTGTATGAAAAGTGCAAAGGCTAACACACGCCTACCAATGTCGACAAAAGCAAGTTAACAACAATGGCTTATCGTTATACGAGCTAGCGGCACAGGGTTAGGCCGCCTACTAGCCATACTTTAACGAGCAGTCAAAGCCCTCTCTATCTCTATCTCTATCTAAACCACGAAGCTACAGTGCGATATAGCCAATGGAATTGGCGATTATCTATTTTTATTTGCGCTACTTACTCGGATTTACGATTATTAATTTCACGCCCACAAGATACTCGGTTTTTCAAGATCACTATTATTTCCCATCTGATCAACCAGCAACAACAATAATTTTTAATCCCAGTGACGATGTTAGAGCGATAGGACCAGCACTATTGCTCTATCATCATCAACGTTTACTTCCTAACAGTTCTTCACCAGGGTCAGCGGGCGATATAGCCACCGTCTATAACTAATTCAGAACCGGTCATGTATTTCGATTCTTCTGAGGCCAAAAATAGTACACCGTTGGCAACATCGAGAGGCTCCCCCATATAGCCCATAGGAATATTACCCAGAATCCTAGCCTCAAAGGCTTGGCCGTCGGCCTCACTCATTGACTCTACCGCGTTGCTGACCATTGCAGTACCGATAAATCCGGGGTGTACCGAATTCACCCGCACTGCGTAGCCCTCTGCA
>JBLHLU010000345.1:0-3878 GCA_047623385.1 Paraglaciecola psychrophila | reverse complement strand
GAGATTTCCCCCCAAGTTTTGAAACTCGCCACTAATAGATTCGATCAAACTAAACGAGGCCGCAAACTCGCCATCGCTAATCACTATAGCAATGTCTTCAGCCCCCACTTGCGCTACCAGCGAGTTACTCAATAACACAGTGCCACCGGCAATGCCGATGCCCTCGCCGACATTATTAAACACAGTAATATTGTTCGCTGTTAATACTGCCCCCTGCGCATTGAAAAGCCCGCCACCGAAGCCCGCAGCATTATCGTATACCGTAACATTGGCCAATGAACTACTTGCACCGGCATTGTAGAGCGCGCCGCCCTGGTCGACGGCGCTATTGCCAATAAACGTTGTGCGTTGAATATCTACAGGACCGGCGGTAACATAAACAGCAATAGCGGCGCCGTCTACAGCGCCGTTGTTGAAAAATTCGGAATCACGCACTGTTACCCGACCATCAAGTACGGCGACTGCACCGCCAAAAACGGCGTTGTTATTACTGAGCACAGAATCGGCAATCGTCAATTCCCCACCACCGTCTATTAATACCGCAGCGCCCCGACTCGCGTCAGACTTGGTAAGATGCAAGCCGAACAGCTGCAGCGTGATTGGCGTCGACAGTTCAAAAATACCCTGCACGCCACTAATAGCGACGTCGGCAATACCGTCGCCGTTCAAATCGCCGTCAATCACAATGTTTTTATCAATTAACACCGCAGTATTGAGTGTTACCAACACATTGTCATTAATGTCGGAATTTGCTGGAAAAACCGCACTATCAAAGCTCACAGTATCACCGTCACTGGCGCCACTGATCGCCTCACGCAGAGAACCGCTGCCACTATCAGACAGGCTACTGACCACAAGAGAAACTGGGCTGCCTACGCCCACTCCAGGATACAGCGACGCGGCCCCGGCGACATCATCAGCGCCGAGGCGGGCACCGCGGCCATCGCCATGTAGCGTGGCGCGCATCACCGCTTCGTCGTCACCACTGGGGTTATCATCACAACTGCCGGTGCTGTCATCGCCACAGGAGTGGGCAAAGCCGGTAGCATGGCCTATCTCATGGGTAATCGACTCCGCTGCATTGGCACCGGAAAATTTGTCGAGCAAACAACTCGCACCATCTTGGAATACCACATCTCCCTCGACGGTAGAAAAATACTCAATACCATCGGCAACATGGGTGCCACTAGCGCGGGGCCCTCCGATACCAATGGTACCTCCGGATGAACAGCTGTAAGCACCACCTATTTCATTATTAGGATCTTCAAACAGCACCGTATTGATACCGTCACTGCTGATGAGACCGGCGCTAGCGCTAGTAGTACCGGCGTAGGCTAGCGATATCGTACTACCGACCGCGTTAGTCCAGGCTGCCGTTGCCTCGGCGACACGGCCGGTATAAGAAGCGCCGCCATTGCTGCGCCACTGCACCGTGCCGCCGCTATCAAAATCTGGCCAGCGGAATATGCGTTCACCACTGCTGATAAAAGTAAATGATCTAGCCAACTCGCCCGCAATCTCAGCGCGCTGCAGCTCATCAGTAACAAAATAATCCGCCGTGACCGGCGCTGCATTGCGCTGTGGGGCTCTGCTGCGTCTTGCCTGCGCAGGCGGTTTCAAAGCTTTGAGATAGTCGATGAAACCGTTCAGGTTGCGCACGTTACTAGGCTCTTGATAGTCCGGGCCGCCCTCGGGCAGCACCGCGGTACCGCGCAACGACCTCACCGCAAAGTCTTTATTTTCCCAGCGCCGTAGCTTAAACACACCCAGAGCGTACTGCATCGGCTGATAGCGATTTTCGTCGAGTTTTTCCAAAAACCACAGGGCTCGGTCTTCAACAAAAAAATGCGGTGCACTGGGCAACCACATGCGCCCCCCCTGTGGCTCACGCACACCGGGAACGTCAACATTAATTAACCTAGCAAGCTCACCCTTGATGCCGCGCTCAACTTCTATACGGTAGCGAGTGGCCACAATCATACCGGTGCTGTCTGCAATGTCGGTGGTATCGCGCACCGTCCCGACTGCCACAAACTCACTCTGCGCCAGTAAATCAGCGTCGCGCATCATCACATAACTAAACGCGAGAGCATTATCAACTCCGCCTAAAACGACGAGCAGGGCCAGTAGAGTCCTGCGCATCCATTGTTGTAGCTCAATCATCGAGGTTCCCATAGTGTTCAAAGTACACAAAATTTTTCAATTATAGGCCGCATTGAGGATGCTATGTTAGCTACCGAACCCTGCAGCAACTTTTTTTGGTGGAACTGTGACCGCCAACACTGATTTTATATCCTGAAGCTAAAACACAGCTGGCGCTGCCAAGCAATAACCTTGACCTATTTATGACCAAAGCAAAAAACAACTCCCGGAAAGTAGAAGAGCGCAGAGTAAAGCTAAAACCCTGCAATACCGTCTCCAGCGGTCAGTGGCCAATGGCTTTTCAGCCGATAACAGCGAGCCGCAGACTGAACTGCGGCTGCCGGCTATAGGCTGTCGGTGGAATAACGGGCCAATAATGGGTAGCAAAAAGCTACTTTTTAGCGTCCATCATGGCCTTTAGATCGGCAAAGGGGTTGGAGGTGGCAGGTTTTAACACCGTTTCGGTGGTGCTGCCGTAACGGACGAAATTCTCAAATTTAGTGTGTTCTTCGTCGTGGCAATAAATGCATAGCAGCTCCCAGTTACTGCCGTCCGTCGGGTTGTTACCATGGTTGTGGTCGCGGTGATGCACGGTTAACTCACTGAGCCCTTTACGTTCAAACTCGCGGGTGCAACGACCGCATACCCAAGGGTACAACTTGAGCGCTTGCTCGCGGTAACCGCTGGCCCTTTTGGCATTATATTCTCGCTGCTCAGCTAACACTTTATCAAAGCGGCTGGTAGGTTTGTCTGTACTCATTGCTTGCTTCCACTCATTGCTTGTTTCCACTCACTGTTTATCTAAACCATCGTTAAACTGTAAGACTGGCAACTGCCGGTTCTTCACTCGATCAGACTACGCCCGCGGCGTTGATGATAATTGCGGCACAGTACCCTTTTACTAGCCCCGTATTTAGCTGCTACTTGGCTACTCTTTAACTATAATGTAGCGGCTTCTTAACTGCTCCGGCGCTTAAATAATAGCCTTATCGCCTATAAACAGTGAATTTCATCGGCAAAATAGTAGCTATGACAGTACCATTGGACATTGGCCCCAGTCACTATTAACTTTAAAATAGACAACGTACCTATAACAAGGGTACTGTACTCGAACATAATATATTTACCGTCTTAATCCATTGGCTCGGGGGATGTTCTTAACTCGATAATAACCTTATGTTGCGCGCATTTCATGCGCTAGTTGTGTCTACACAGAAGCGCTGCCACTGCAAACAACCATTAAGGCCCCTCAAGGAGTCAATATGATAGATTTTAAGAACTCTCCGGTATTCAAACTCAAACCAATAAAACCCGAGGAAGTAAGAGCAGACTTCCAAAAATTTTTAATAGATGGCGAATCCATATTTGCCGCCTTTAAAACTGTGCGAGACCAGCTGGTTTTTACCAACAAACGGATTATTGCCGCCAATGTGAAAGGCATTACCGGATCGAAAGTAGACTATACATCCCTGCCCTACAGCAAAATACAGGCCTTTTCCGTTGAAACCTCCGGCACCCTGGATCTCGATTGTGAAATAGAGATCACTCTCAGTGAACTGGGGGCCACAAAATTCGAAATAAAAGGAGCTTTTGACTTACTGTCATTCAACAAACTAATCAGTGAGCATGTTCTAGCCTAAGCCGGCAGTTGATTAGCTTCACCACCTGGGCAAACTATTTTTTCCGCGTTTGTCCTTAGCCACCAAAAGTTATGACAACCACACTACAGTGGAAAT
>JBLHLU010000344.1:0-3911 GCA_047623385.1 Paraglaciecola psychrophila | reverse complement strand
GCCACTTCAGTGGCTCGCGCTCACTGCCATCACCACTACTGGTGCTGGCGGCGATTGCCTCTCGAACCTCGACCATTAAGTTGGGTACCACCTCTTATCTGCTGCCAATTCGGCATCCGATTGCCGCGGCGGAAGAAGTCGCTGTACTGGACCAACTGTGTTCGGGTCGCTTGATTTTAGGTATAGGCCGAGGCTTTCAGCAATCGATGTTTTCGGTATTTGGCATTGACCATCGGCAAAAGCGCAAACGTTTTTCGGCTGTACTAGAGCAGATGATAGCGGCCTGGAGCGGGCAGCCGATCGGTGAAACGCAATCAGCTGAGGGTGCGCTCGAAGCGATCTACCTGTCACCCACACCCCAGCAAAAACCCTACCCGCCGATTTGGGTGGCGGCCTTTGGCCCGCTGGCATTAAAGCAAGCGGGCTCATTGGGTCTGCCGTATATAGCCTCGCCGCTAGAAACAGCCGATGTATTACAAGAAAACTATCGCCAGCACCGTGAACATATAGCCGCCAGTGGGCTTAAGCCGGTAACCACAGTGCCGATTATGCGCACGGTTTTTGTCAGCGAAGACCGCGGCCAAATTGAGCGTATGCGCCGGCAAGCCACAGCCAGTGCCCGGGCAAGCGGTCGTCAACAGGAGATCGATAATATCGACGACTGGGCGCTTATCGGCGACCCAGACTTTGTTATCAAGGGCCTACAACATTACCGCAGTAGTTTGGGCATGACCCACTTGATTGCCAGTGGCCGGCTGGCCGGGCTGACAGCTGATGATTATGTACAGTCTTTGCAACTACTGGCAAAAATCCATATCGAACTCGGTAAATAGCCGCACGGTTGCTCCGGCGCGGCAGCTGAACACCCTACAAAAAGTCGATGTTTATCAATACTCGACGGACAACCGTGAAAGCGCTGGTGAGTGGCGCCGCGGTGAATTTCAGCGAGAGCCAAGCTTGGCGTTTTTAGTGCCGGGCAGCGGCGTCATTTATTCGGTTGAGCTATTGGGCAACAAAGTTACCGTGAAAGCCAAAGGGTACCCGGGTGCTGAGCTTCACCACAGCCACAGCCTCGGCCTCGAACTGTTGCGCATCGATAATATGTAACTCGCTGCAATCAGAGTTGCTGTTATAGACAACGCTGAGGATATAACCACAGTCTTCCGCTGGGCCGGTGGCAACAAAAATCGGCTCGCCACCAGCGCAATGGCTGTCAATTTTGTGGTATTGGCTGGTGCCGGCATCGAGGTCGTGCTTAAACAGACCGCCGAAACTGTGCTCGCCGCCGACTTCCAAGGTATAGCCGTAGCGGTGGCGGTGGCACTCGATGCGGGGGTCGACGCGGGGGAATTCTTGATCTTGATCGCTTAGTACCGTGGTGTTTACTGTGCCGGCCTCGACATCGACGGTCCAGCGCACCAGTTGCGCGCCCTTGGCATATTTGCTGTCGCTGAGCGAGGTGAATACCTTTTGATACCTAATGACGTCCATGATGATTTTGTCGTCGTCATCGTAGCTGTTAAGTAGGTGAAATACGTAGCAAGGCTCAATGTCGATCCACTTCACGGTATCGCTAGTGGCGTTGCGGTCCATAATGCCGAGACGCGCCTGGTGGTTATCGTCCCACTGAAAGGGCATCGGGATGCCGTCATTAATCAGCTCGAGCTTGGCAGTTACCGGCAGGTCCATAAATACAACCCGGCTTTCGGTCACGGCGAAATCGTGCATCATGACGCCCTCGGGCAAGTCTATTTCGATAGTATTGGTCATAGTGCCAGCGGCATCAACCTGATGATAGCGCAGGAAAGGCGCTATCAGATCATAGCCAAAAAATAGCAGTTCACCGGTCTTGCCATCAATTTTTGGATGGGCTGTCATGCTACTGGCTAACTGGCCGCCAAAATCGTATTGGCGCTCGGTGTCCAGCTGCAAATTGAGTTCATAGGGCAGTCCCAGTTCTGGTAGCGCTAGGATATGTCCGGCGTGAGAAATGACATGCACGTTGCCAGATCCTTGTACCAGTAATTGTGTATCGGTGACTGGCGCTGCGATAAGCCCGCTTTTTTCTGCTAGGGCGGTGGTCCGCACCCAGCGATTGCGGTACTCCAACGCTTTGCCTGCAGAGAGCTTAATTCCGTGCAGCATACCGTCACCGACAAACCAGTGATGATTGGGCTGCGGGTCGACGGGGTTGGGGCCGTTGCGTAACAAGGTTCCCTCTAGCTGTGGGGGAATTGTGCCGATGACCTCCAGTTCGGTCAGTGTTAGCTCCTTGTCGACGGGGCCAAAATTCCCCTTTAAGATAGGATTGTCGGCGGGCAGTAGCGCTTTATTTTGTACCATATCATTGAGTTTTGCAGTCATTGGCTGATCTCCGCTAAGTCATGTGATTGATTTGGACAGTGTCTAGATTGGAGGGTATCTTCTGCTGCCATCTAGACAATGTCAAGTTTGTTGTGCATAATTTATCGATGAGTGTAAAAAAGCAAGCAAGACAACATTATCATCACGGCGATCTCGCGGCCTCGCTGGTGGCGGCAGCGGTAGTGCTGTTAGAACAACAAGGCCCAGCATCGCTCAGTTTGAGAGCTGTAGCGAGGGCGGCGGGAGTATCTCACGGTGCACCAGCCCATCACTTCGGCGACAAAACAGGGCTGCTGACGGCGGTGGCTATTCAGGGCCATGCGTTGCTGGCGGTAGCGCTCGCCGACCAACAGCGAGATCAGCAAACCGCCAGCAAACGCTTGATTGCCGCGGGTGAGGCCTATATCCGTTTTGCCGTCGCTAACCCCGCCCACTTTGCTATTATGTTTCAGTCGGACCTAATCGATTGTCATAATGTCGACTACTTGGCCGCTGGCGCAATCACATGGCAAGTATTAGAAGACAGCGTACGGGCCTTGGGAGCCGATAGCGAAAGGGCTATCGCCGCTACGGTGGTTAGCTTGTGGTCGAAGGTGCACGGTTTCTCAACACTGTGGCTGGCGGGCAATTTTGGCGACCCGGGCGACGAGCAATTATTGCAATCACTGATCACGGAAATGTTAACGAGTTTCGATACTAAACCTTTATGATTTAGCCGATAGTACCTGTTCTTTGGATTGCACAGTTATAGGTCTAACAGCTACTTTGCTACTTTGCTACTTTCACCGCAGGCTAACCCCTCGCTATAGTGGATAAAATAGGGGTATTAAAAACCCTGTTTCGCCAGCGAGTTGTCACATCGTTGAAGCCGCAGTTGGTAAATTCCTGCGGCCTTTTTATGAACATTAAAAAGTGTTTTCGGCAGCCGACGGGCTAAGTTTGCCCCTCGGCACCCCCGCGGTACACTCTCGGTGTACTCTCAGTACAGCCTCGTCACAGCCTCGTCACAGGTCGCCCATGGCTCGATTGCCGGGTTCCTGAACTGTGCCGGGGTGGACTAACGTTGCCGAACTGCAGCAAGGGATGGCCAACATAGCGTTGGCAGGCGATCGCCAGCGGCTTATTGCCCGGCACGAAAAGGCCCAGGCCGCGAAATACCCGGCTATTTAGTGACAGATGCGGGCAAAACGTAGCTGGCCTCTGGCACGGTCACCTGCTTGGGTTCGTTATGTTCGCAAGCACTCGATGGCTTAATCGGTCATTTCACGCTATTAACATAAACATGCGACCGTGATTTTTACAGTGGATTTCTGGCCGGTTGGCATTATTGCGGTGGCAGTGAGGAAGGCCAAGCCGCAGTGGTCTGGATAGCGAATGCTTCGAAGCGCAAAGGGGCTGTTTACTCGATACCGTCTGATTTTGGCGCGAACTGTCGTTCCAGAGCGCTGCATCCAAGCCAGGGGATTGCAGTGCTTAAAGGCTTACACTCAGCCATAGGATTTAGCATCACATCAAAAAAATTAATAGTGTCATCGATAGCGGCGTGG
>JBLHLU010000343.1:0-3971 GCA_047623385.1 Paraglaciecola psychrophila | reverse complement strand
GGGGAAATTTGTCACCTGAATAAATCGCCAATCCAGCCGTTGCGATAGAGGGTACCCAGTAATGGGCGGGCTGCTCCATAGTGCCATCACTCTGACTGGCATGTATCGGCGTGCCCATTCCGTAGTTGACCCCGTAGCCAATAACAGGCCAGCCGTAATTTTTGCCCGGCTCGACAATATTAATCTCATCGCCACCCTGAGGGCCGTGCTCACCACTGAACAGCGCGCCGGTTTGCGGGTGTACCGCCAAACCCTGAGGATTGCGGTGACCGTAACTCCATATTTCGTCTAACCCCGTGTCATCGCCAACAAAGGGGTTATCGGCGGGAACAGTGCCGTCGGCCTGCAGCCGCACTACTACCCCATGGTGGTTACTACGATCCTGAGATGGATGCGCCGCCAAGTCTCCGCTGGGTGAGGCCTGCCGATCGCCAATTGTCACATAGAGAAAACCGGCCTGGTCAAACACCAAGCGACCGCCGTAGTGGCCTTTGCCCTCAGTTTGGCTAACAAATATTTCCTCAATATCGGTCAATGTACTATCTACCAGCCGGCCCCGCAGCACCGCCGTGGTCGCGCTGTCACCCATAGGTTTGGCATAACTGAGATAGATAAGCTGGTTGTCGGCAAAGTTGGGATGCACCAACACTTCAAACAGCCCACCTTGGCCCTTAGCTAATACCGCGGGTACCCCGGCGATAGCCTGCGAAAGTTTGCCGTCGCGAACCCTATATAAGCTGCCCTCACGCTCGGTAACTAACATTTCACCACTGGGAAGCCATGCCATCGACCAGGGCGTTTGCAAGCCCTCGACCACGGTTTCAAGTACGTAACTATGCTCCACTGACTTGTAGCTCTGTGCAGCTTGTGCGCTGCTTATCAGCAATGACCATGCCAGTCCCAAACCGATAGCTGCCAACCTGTTATCTAACATAATGCCTTCCTACTAGTTACAGTGAATTTTATAAACTAAAGACCGATGATTACACCGATGCCTAACCATCAACCACTTCGATAGCACTGGGAGCGCTATCAACGGTTTTTATCAGTGAGCTGTTATAATGCAGTAGTAGCTGTGGTAAATTCTAAAACTTGTAACAGGCAGTATAACCGGAATCAAAAAGAGAGTTAAACATGTTTGATTTGCACAAGTTAAAGCAACTGGAATTGGACTTTTTAATGCAGTATCCCAAGGGTTTCGCCGATCCAGAAATGGAAAAAATCGGCAAAAAGCACAATGTCAGCCGCATGACCGAACTGTCTCGAGAGTGTTTTTCCAAACGCGTTTGCTCCAATGTGCACACCACTTCGGAGAATATGGTCAAGGTGATAAGCCGCTCATCGATGGTATCGCTGTTTGAAAAACCTAAATTCAGGGACTTTGTGCAGGCTATGGACGAGAATGAAAAAGCCTTTATGGTCAATGCTTTGGTCAATATGCTACACGGTAAAAAGCAACTGGGCTTCGAGGCCATGGTCGATATTTTAAAGACCGGAAAATTGGCCAAGTGGAGTCTGATTAGTATTATTCCGGCGTACTATGCGCCAACTAAGGAAGTTTTTGTTAAACCCACCACCGCTAAAAGAGTGCTTAAACACTTCGACATCGACGACCCAGTCTACAAACCGACGCCAAGCTGGGACTTCTATAAAAAATACCGGCAGTTGATCAACGACTCCAAGGGCCTTGTGCACGAGAGCCTGTCACCCTCTAATGCCGCCTTTTCAGGCTTTTTAATGATGACGGTCAAACAATAGCGACCAGTGCCGGGCCGCAGCCAGCTCTATTAGCTCAATGCGCCGCGGTGTAAGTCGTTACCCGATTACAGCCCCATCGCTTCGTCCAGACGCCGATCCAGATCGTCATCGCTGGGGTCCTGGTCTTGCATGCTCTGCGATTGCGCCATCAGCTCAATGGCAATACCAACAAAACACGCTTCATCAATTGTCCCCACCAAGGTTTTGCCAATCACCACCGGTAGGCAACTGTGCGTGCTGTCGCGCAAACGCGCCGCCGCTACTTCCAACCCGGCATCTTTTTGCACAGTAACCAGCGCATAACCGATAATAGAAGCCAGCGTCTGCTGCTCGGAAATATCGGCATCGAGCAAGTCTCGCGGGCCCAGCATAGCAAGCAATTCCCCCTGCTCACCGACCACTGCGATAATGTCTAGCGCGCGCGCCGTCATTAGTTGCCGGGCGTGGCCGACGGTATCGTCAGCTGCCAATGTCTGTGGAGTTTCGTTCATATATTCAGCGATATCGTACATACGAGTCTCTCAATCTAAGTGTGTGCCGGTGAATCTGCGCCGCGAGTCAGATCGCCCGCTCGATATATCAATCGAGCCTAGCGATCAAACGGTGATTACCTACTATTATATCATCGAAGCTGGCGACTCGCTCAGCCACTACCGGTTTCGCCGCTGTGCATGATGATTGCGGTATCGCCATAGCGGCACTCGTTAGGCTAACAACACAATGCCAGTCACTACAATCGCAGCTAATCTGACCTAGTTCAACCGCCCTGCTGGCTCGCCCATTGCCACTGTTAGGCAATCAAACCCAGCGCATTGAGCATAATACTATCGCCCAGCATCTGGATCCGCGGCACAGCACAGAGGCGATTGAAATCGATAAGCCTAGCTCTCTTAATAGCCGGTAATCGCCATCACTTCCCAGATCAGCACTAAAGCCCAAGGCATATTCAAATCGTCTTTAACCAGCGGATAAAACCACTGCTAATAATCACTGCTGACCTCGCCGCCCCGGGGTGTATGGACCACAATGTTGCTACTTCTCGACAGTGCCTTGGCAGCGCTGAAGAACACCAGAGAGCAGATAACCTACCTTACCAATGGCTAAATACATGCAGTGGACACGATCTATACACCTTATATTGCCACAATTTCTAAGACCGCCTAGTGCAACCATTTTGTTAGTTGCCTCGCGGTTAGGCATTTTCATCGCGAACATAGGCATCGATATTATCGGCTGATTGATGACGGTGAAACTACCTTTAACCGGGACGTATTATTTTAACTATGGGTTTTTCTAAGGATGCTGGTCCGGCAGTGCTTGCTGGCTGCTAAGCACGTTGCCGAGCATCCTTATGACTGCGGACCGTTTCGCGCCACGCCAACGGGCTCAGCGGCACTAGAGAACCATTGACAACGACCTAGCTGCAGATAAAACCTTGGTAGACTGTACCGAGGATCACCGGCTCGATCTAACATTACACCTAGCCTTTTTCCAACCGCAGGAGCTAATCGTCAGCCGTTTAACTTGCCACCACTGCAAGCGAAGACTTTTTTCCCAATACCTCCGAGCAGAGCCGCAGCAGTCGATGAAGAAGTCAATCCTGTGGACCGCAGCGGCGACCTCGGTAGCGTTTTTTTCACTGCGTTCAGAGCCCAATGTCGCCTGTCACCGATGCAGCACTGGACATTGCCGCGCCGGGCTTTTATTCTCTACCGCTATCCATACCGATGGCGTTGAAACATCAACATCCAGCTTCGCCCGCAACAGTAATCTATAGCAAAAAACAGGAACACTCTATGACTGCACTCAATGAGCAGATGGCGACTCACCCCGGGGCCGATGCGCTCACCATGAATATCGAGGATATTGATGTCAGCCGCCCAGAAATCTATGAAAGCAACGTGCATCATAGTTTTTTTGATCGTCTGCGCCAGGATGATCCCGTGCACTTTTATGAAAATGAGGAGTTTGGTCGATTCTGGTCAGTCACCAAATTTAAGGACATTATGGCGGTCGATACTAATCATCAGGCCTTCTCTTCGGAGCCGAGTATCTTTCTCTCCGAGCCGGAGCCCGACTTTAACCCCGAATCGTTTATCGCCATGGATCAGCCCCGCCACGACCAACAGCGCAACGCTGTTACCGGCACGGTGTCGCCGCCCAAGGTCGCTGAACTGGAACCGCTGATACGCCAACGCATCGGCGATTTACTC
>JBLHLU010000342.1:0-3986 GCA_047623385.1 Paraglaciecola psychrophila | reverse complement strand
TTAAGTTGGAACAAGGGGTGGTGTTGCTGTGCTTCGCTACCCACTTCAATCAGATCGAGGTAGGCGCTAATGGTAGAATCGGACAAGGTTAACACTGCGCCTATTTCTTCACTGTCCCACTTATGACAAGCACTCAGCAGTGAACTCAACGCTGTCACCGCATCAAGCGCCGGCCACACCCCGTACATATCGAACTGTTGCGGATTTGGATTGAGTGGATCGAGCTTTAGTTGCTGCTTCTCAAAATCAATTTTACTATTATTACCGGTGGCGTACTCCCAAACAAGCGCTACAATGGCGGTATATTTACTGCTATCGACGAAATCGGTTAACTCGCAAAATAGCGCGTAATTTGGCACCATTTTAGCCACCGCTGCCGCGCCTAAGGCAATTTGTTGCCATTGTGACAAAGATTCGAGCATTAGCGGTTTAATTTTCATGGATTGATTAACTCTAAATTTATCATATTAATACAAAGTAATATATTATACTTTGCTGTGTTTTTTAGTTTTTAGTTCTCCGTAGCAATTTTAACTAAGTAGTTATATATGGCAATAACAAAACTGGAATTACTCAAGTTCTACAAGTCGAAAACGGTATTAATTATCGACGACTACCCCGATATGCGCGGATCTATAAGGCGCATGGTAGAAAACTTTGGGGTGCGCCAAGTCAATACCGCCGCCAATGGCACTGAGGCTATCAAGATGTGCGAAGAGTTGGCATACGATATTATCTTAGCCGACTACAATTTGGGTGACAGCAAAAACGGACAGCAAATACTGGAAGAGCTGCGCTATAAGAATCTGTTAAAAAACACCAGTGTCTATATGATGATTACTGCCGAAACCACCAAAGACATGGTATTTGGTGCGCTGGAATATCAACCTGATGACTATTTGACCAAGCCTTTTACCCGCGCAGTTTTAGAGAAACGACTGGACCGCTTAGTTGTTGAAAAAGAAGCACTGTACGAAATTAACAATGCCATTGATGCAGAAAATTTAGACAAGGCAATAGCACTGTGTCAGCAGCGTATCAACATCGCTGACAAGTATCAGTACCGCTGCTATCGCATTATGGGCAGTTGTTTGTATAAAAAACAAAAGCACGATAAGGCGAAACTGGTTTACCAACATGTCCTTGATCAGCGCGATCTTGAATGGGCCAATATTGGCTTGGGTAAGTCTATGATTGCGCTGGGCGAGTTGGCTGAGGCCAAAGTGCTATTTGGCAAGCTTATTGATAATGGCACCCTATGCTTAGAGGTCTACGATTGTATGGCCGATATTAGCAATCGCATGGGTGACACCGAAGCTGCACAGACGCTGTTAGAGCAGGCAATAAAACTCTCCCCCAACGCTATTCTTCGGCAGCAGACGCTGGCGGGTATTAGTGAAGACAATCACAATTGGGAGCAGGCGGAAAAATCGCGGCGAAAAATTATAAAATTGAGTAACAACTCGGTGTATGAATCACCGGAACACCACTTTAATCTAGCCAGAACCATCACCGCTGAGATGGATTATAACGACGCCCCGCAAGACCGTATTAAAGATGTTGACGAGGTATTTAGGAAGCTTAAGCGAAAATTCACGGACGATAATACAGCCCTGCAAGCCGATATTATTGGTGCCAATGCGATGGCAAAGGCCGGCGATAGCAAGCGCTCAAAAGCGTTAGTTGAAGATGTGCAAAAACGAATAGAGACCGCAGTCAGCCCTTCAGCACAACTTATGCTTGATTTAGTAGCGACCTACAATGCGATGGGTGATCGTGACAGGGCCAAGGCATTGCTGAAAAAACTGGCCGCGACCTACGAGAACAACGAAGAAGTCAGCGAAGCTATTGATCGGCTGTCTGATGAACCTCTCAGCGCCAAAGGCAAACAGAAAGCGGTCGATCTCAACAATGCCGGCAAAAAGCTATTTGCCGACAAAGAGTACAGCAAGGCTATTGCCTTATTTAGTGAGGCGCTACTGCACTACCCCAACAATATGGGCCTCAATCTCAACTTAATGCTGGCGCTGGTGCGGGAGATGACCCGGACACAGACAACCTCAGCTATGTTAGACCGCTGCGGCGTAGCCAGAGATAAGCTGTCACATCTTGGTGCAGACAACCCTTTGTTTGACCGTTACCAAGTATTAGGTGATCACTACAAGAAATTACGCGCCTCAGACCAGAGTACCCGCTAATATGCCATCATCAAAAAATGACAGCCCCGCGACTATCGATTTTTCTATGCTGCTGGCCTCTTCGGTTCACGATATAAAAAATTCACTGGGCATGTTGCTTTCCTCGCTAGACGAGGTGATCGACGTCACCACTGAAGATAAGCCGGAACAGCGTAAAAATTACAGTATTTTGCGTAGCGAAGCATCCAGAATAAATAATGCACTTATTTATTTACTGGGACTTTACCGACTGCAAAGTGATCAACTGAGTATTAAACTTGAGGAAATCTATGTCTGTGACTTTCTTGAAGAGCAAGTTGCCAGTCAGCAGTTATTGTTCGATCTGAATAACATTGCCGTTAGTGTTGAATGTGATGATAATCTTATCGGGTTTTTTGACGAAAACTTAATTGCCGGGGTAATCAACAATATTTTGGTCAACGGCGCTAAGTACACCGGTGACAGTATTATTATTCGTGCCTGGGAACACCAGCAAGCGCTGCAAATTTCAATTAATGACAACGGCCGAGGCTACCCACAGGATTTGCTAGACACCGTGAGTAACAAAGACCGCGGTATCGACTTTACCAGCGGCAGCACCAATCTGGGCCTGTTTTTTTCCAAAGAGATCGCCGCATTGCACCGCAGTCGTGGCGAGCAGGGTTCTATCACTCTAACCAACAGTGAATTGGGCGGCTGTTTCACCCTGAGTCTGCCCTGATCTGCTAACACAATTGGCTGGATTACGATAAAAACAACTGTTTGAAATTATCGCTGGTAATTGCCGCTATCTGCTCTAACGATACGCCACGCAACTCGGCCAAACACTGCGCCACCTCCACCACATACTGAGGCTCGTTACTCTTGCCGCGAAACGGTACCGGCGCCAAATAGGGTGAATCAGTTTCTATCAGCAGCCGATCCAAGGGCACTTTTTTAGCCACCTGACGCAGTGCATCAGCATTTTTAAAGGTCAAAATTCCTGAAAACGAAATAAAATAGTTCATCTCGATGGCTTCACGAGCCATCTCCCAGCCCTCGGTAAAGCAGTGCAGCACCCCGCCGTGTTTGCAATCGCCGTACTCGCTTATTAACCGCAGCGTATCTTGCTGGGCGTTGCGGGTATGCACGATAACCGGCTTCTCAAGCTCGGCGGCCAATTGTAAGTGCTGGCGAAAACTCTGTTTTTGCACTTCGGCACTGTCTTCGCTGTAAAAATAGTCCAACCCCGTTTCACCAATAGCGACTACTTTTTCGTTACTGGCAAGACCGCTCAGTAAAGCCCAGGGGTCATCACCAGGGTTCAGGTTTTCTACGTCCATAGGATGAATGCCGACCGCAGCGTAAATCTGCTCATAGGCTTGCGCGATCGCCACGACCCGCTCAGCGTTGGCCATATTAATACCGACACATAACATACTAGTCACTTGCCGGGCCCGGGCGGCAGCTATAGCGCCGTCTAAACCGTGGTCATAAGCAGTGAGGTCTAGGCGATCTAAATGACAGTGCGAATCAACAAACATGGGGGGCCTTGTGCCAATGGCAGCTGCCAGCACCAAAATTAAAGGCACAGCAACAACAGGTAAAACAGGGGGGTTAAAACAGCTTACATAGTATGTGTCGGGCGATCTGACTCGAGGGAGCCGGCGAGGTAGTTTTCGATTTTGGAGTTGGCGGTTAGATCCTGGCCGTTAAACTGTACCCCGATACCTGCAGCCCGGTTGCCCTGAGCACCGCGGGGAGTTACCCATACGACCTTACCCGCTACCGGTATTTTTTCTTGCTCATCCATTAAATTGAGCAACATAA
>JBLHLU010000341.1:0-4041 GCA_047623385.1 Paraglaciecola psychrophila | reverse complement strand
GCGTTAGCTCAAATTGTTTTTGCGAACCTCTCCAGCCAGACAGAAGGCAAATAAAATGATAACTGTACCGTCGACAATGATAGGCATAAGAATCGTTGGCATATAGGCGCTACCGTAGACCAGTAACAGTATTACATAAACCAGTTTGCTGAGGCCTGCAAACGTTAAAATCAAGACGCGCTGGGCTGGTCTGAACGCACCATAGAGTAGCATTGCACCGACTAGCGTTATCAGCGCAGCCCAACTGCGCACCACAATCTGGGCAAGAGCACCGTTGTCTAACGACTCTCCGAACTGCGAAGTCAACGCCGCCTCGGGAAAGAAAATTGCATAAGCCATGGTGCAGGTAAGACCGCCGCTCAGCAGCATAATGGGTTTGGTTTGTGCCTGAATAATTTGCATGTCTATTTCCTTTGAAGTCTCGTTGAGTGTGTACATTGGCCCCTTAATCGCTCACAGGGCAGTGGCGAAGCAACTTTCTTTAGTGGGTACCGACGCTGCAAGAATGACGCTTTGATAGCTGTGGCACACTAATCCCACAGGCTATTTATAGCCTTTTTTGGGCTGCTGACACTTTAGACTGTTTCCTATCGGGCGATAATCTACGATAATGGAACTTCACTGTTGAATATTTGTTTACAATGAGATTCCCATGGACAAACTTGGCGCTATCCCAGTATTTTTAGCGGTCGTTGACAATGGCGGCTTCTCGGCAGCGGCCCGCGTGCTGGGCATCTCAAAATCTGCTGTCAGTAAGCGTATCAATGACCTTGAAGCCCACTTAGGCGCCCGCTTGTTATACCGCACCACCCGCAAACTCAGCCTGACTGAAGCTGGCGAGCGCTATCGTGGACACGCTGCCGCTGCCCTGCGCGCCGCCAGCCAAGCCGAAGACGCGGTAACCCAGCTACAGGGCGAACCCCAGGGGCTACTGCGTATTAGCAGTCCAATGTCTTTCGGTCGCCTACATATAGCGCCAATGATCGCGAAACTGCTGCAGCGCTATCCCAAAATCCAGATCGACCTGGTAATGGACGACCGTAAAGTGGATCTAGTTGCCGCAGGCTTTGATGTCGCCATTCGTGCCCAGTCGGGCACCCTGCCCGACTCAACTCTGGTCGCTCGCAAGCTGGCACCGCTGCGCCAGGTACTGTGCGCATCCCCCGATTATCTCGACCGCTGCGGTCTCCCCAGCGTGCCCGCCGAATTAAGTGCACACAACTGCCTGCTGTTCAGCTACTCAAGCGACGCCAGCCAGTGGACCTTAGTCCGCGAGGGCACAGCGCAGACCGTACAGGTAGCGGGTAACTACCGGGTCAATAACAGCGAAGCACTATTATCAGCACTGCTCGGGGGCATCGGTATCGGTCGACTGCCCACCTTTGTCGCCGGTCCTGACTTGAAATCGGGGCGGTTACTACAGCTGTTTAGCAGCTACCATCTTCCCGACCATGCGTTTTTTGCGGTTTTTCCGCAGCGCGAATATCTACCGGCTAAGGTACGTGCCTTTCTGGACTTTGCCGTCGAGTATTTTGGTGGCGATCAGCCCTATTGGGACGAACCACTAACGCAAGCCCAGATACTCGGCAAACCCCGCTAAATAAGCCAAACAGAAAATCGTCACCGTCGAACCCACGTCGCTAAGTAAATCCCGGTGACTAACAACATTCGGTGAAATACCGGGCGATAACCGATCGGTCAACTAGTGGGGTTAAAGCAATAGGCGTAGATATCAACGCAAAGACTTCCACATCATTAGCCCACGAGCCAACACCTATGGATAAACAGTCGTTAAAATTTTTGGAACGACAGCACTGAGCGTAACAGCGGAACCCTGTTTAGGCTTAGGGCTTAGGACACAGCGACCTAGCCTAACCAGAACACAGAGTATTTCGTGCTCGACATTCATTGACATAGATTGCCAAATGTTGATTTGCCAAAAAAATCAACAAAAAGTGACTAGAAAGGAGCCTGAAGGTTTTTTCAATTATTGTTAAGATGTTGATACTTTTTTAAAAATGGCGGATATTCAAAACTGCTAAAACTTAAGTGATATGCCCAATCACATTTTCTTTATTCTGACAGGCAGCATCTGTTGGCATATAGCGCGAAGTAATCTTTCCCGACTCTCAACGACAACCCGCGAGCGATAAACTAATTTTCAGCACAGTGCCTGGCTACGTTTCGAACAGACACTATTGCAAGGGCTATATATTTAACCCGTAAAGTTTAAGTAGCGTGAATCAGCTTCAATCATTACATGATTTCCAACATATGATTGCTAGCTATTAACCTGTGCTACCGATACCTGATTCGTAGCACCGACTTTTTCGGGTTCTACTTCACCTCGTTTAGAGGCCCAAAAAACACCTTTCACCGTATGTAAACCCTCTTTTCTAGCGCGAATAGCCATTTGCCGGGCTATTTCTTCGCCGTAGGTTTTAACCGAAAAGCTCACACTGACGCTTTGATGATTGTCGTCGGGCCAATTTGCCTCCCAATACCAGGTTTCTTTAATTGTGCTATCACGCAGCACATTAGACTTGCAATAGGTATACACACCTGAAATACCGGTGCGGTTATTACCTCGAATCACTGAGCAAAACTGTTGTCGTGTTGTGGCCGGATACTGTAGTAACACCTCATCACGAAACTGTTTAGCAAGCAGTAAGGCTTTGCATTTATTCGTATGTTTTTTATCAGGGAAATTTTTAATATGCATTTTTCCCTGGCGGCGTAAACTGACTCTCCAGGCATGGGTGCGATGGATTTCATCATCAATTCGCGATATACCGTACATCAAACTTTCTTTTTTTCCGTGCGTTTTACTACTTTGAATCATGGTTTTCCTAAAAGATACTGAGACCGTGAAGCTAATACATAGCTAATGTGTGGCATTGTCAGATGGTCAGCCTGTATTCAATAGCGATTGGGTGTTGGCTGGTGCAGTAACTATTAATGACGACCTGTAAGTAGCATTAATACCTTATCTACCGTGATGACTACGCCAGCCAACACCCAATAACTATCAAGTTGAGCTATGTTTTTTTACCCAGAAAGTTCTCCATAATTAATTGCCGAATACATTTTTGCGCCTGCTGATCCAGTTCGCGAAAATCGTCGACGACTAACACGCCCTGTGCGATCAGCCGGTATAGAGTGTCTGTTCGTATTTCAAGTGGCGAGTACACTCCGTTCTTTTCAGAACTTATTGCGTCTTTTCTTTCGTTAGCAACAGCGCTGTGGTCACACAGTGGCACTCTTCGAGAAATAGGGCTGGCATCAAAAACATTGTAATTGGAAGCTCTCATCGCTGTGCGTACTCCTGTTCCTAAAGTAAAACCATCGATTACTAATTGTCCGCAAAAGACTGCGCCCACTATATTTCCGTTGTTGCGTTAAGCTGTAACAGCCATCGTTCATGCGTTAATCGATAAACCTGCGCATCAATAACGGCGCTTATACACGTGTTATTCATACAGTTCTGTCTCAAATAATCAGTAGCCTCTTGGCAACGTTCTTTACCGTCAGCTATGTGACTCAGGTCTTTCGAGGTTTATAACAACTCTTTCGTTGTATGAAAAAACCGCTCCATCGCTGCCCTCGAAATAACCACATGATTACCTAGTAGTGCTTCAGCAGTCTCAAAAGCACTGCTAACACCGGGAGCGGCCGCCACGAACGCCTCAACTAACATGCCACTCAACTAATTTACGGTGTCAACACAACTTTGGGTGACACCATTAGGGTGTTATTTTAACCACCCAGTAATTTTGCAAAAAAAAACCAAGCCCGTGAACTTTAATCAATAATTTGACTCTACCAATGGCTGTAAGAATAACGGCTTTGAAAACTAAATGCAAATGATAATCATTATCTTTTAGGTATATTGGCTATTGATCGACGCTATAACCGAACGTTTTCCTTTTTTACTATACTGACCGCCGCATTAAGACCTTGTTTCGCTCCTCAATACGCTGTCTTTTGCGCCTCTTTTCTAGTGCATGGAGGGCCTAGCGCTGTTTTGATTCTATGCAGACA
>JBLHLU010000340.1:0-4070 GCA_047623385.1 Paraglaciecola psychrophila | reverse complement strand
TTACTGCAGTTTGTAAGGATAAAAACAGAAAAAAGACGCGCCGTAGGCGCTATTGTCGGTTTGATTTCAACTGTGGATTTCGCTTTCGGCAGCGCCTCAAACACCGATGCCAGCCTTGGAATAGTGATCCCTTGACCGCTAAAGCCATCGCCGCCGATAAACTCATGGCCGGCATCAAACGGCTAGTATTGCACCCGCGTCGTGCTGACGACCCAGCCCGAAGCATCGGAAGTAGGTCAGAAATACCGTCGATGGCGCTACTACCACTGGCCACAAGTGGGCTATCGCCGCTGCAGCGCATGTCCCTTTCAATACACCTTTCAATACAAATGGCGCTTATCTTAGCGCCAGTAAGTGCTGCCGCTGGGTGTTTTTGCAACCGCGCCCCAGACCGGCATCGTGAGCCATCACGGCAAAGTGTTGTCCGACTAGCCATTGGCCGCAGAATGCGCTGTTAGTGACCCGAATAATGCCAATGTCAGCGACATCCATTTAGCTAGCGCGCCACGTTTACGCCCGCGGAAGAGTCACCCCTTTTTGCCCCTGATATTTACCGCCCCGATCTTTGTAGCTAGTCTCACAGACTTCATCAGATTCGAAAAACAGCATTTGTGCCACCCCTTCGTTGGCATAAATCTTCGCTGGTAAGGTGGTAGTATTGGAAAATTCTAGGGTGACATGGCCCTCCCACTCAGGCTCCAGCGGCGTTACATTGACGATAATACCGCAGCGGGCATAAGTCGACTTGCCCAGACAAATTGTCAGCACGCTGCGCGGAATACGAAAGTACTCAATGGTGCGGGCCAGGGCAAAGGAGTTCGGTGGAATAATGCATTCATCCGCCACTACATCAAAAAAGCTGTCTTCACTGAAATTTTTCGGGTCCACCGTCGCCGAGTGTACATTGGTAAATATCTTAAACTCGTTAGCGCAGCGCACATCGTAGCCATAGCTGGAAGTTCCATAGGAAATCAGCCGCTCGCCATCGGCGCCGTAGCGAACTTGTTGCGCTTCAAAGGGCTCAATCATGCCCTCTTTTTCAGACATCCGGCGAATCCACTGATCAGACTTAATACTCATAATAAACCTATAGAACACGATTAATAAACGGTAGACGGGCACTGGCTGGGACGCAAAAGCATAGGGCCCAGAGCGCTGGCGCAATCATAGCGGCTTCGCTAGGCCCGCGCCAGCAAAACGCTAATCCGCCTTGATGACGATATTGGGGATTGCCTGAGCCGAGGCCGAAGCCACTCTGAGCGCCAGTTGCGCGGTAGTGGCGCGAGCAATTTCACGGTATAAACCAGCAATCGCGCCATCCGGCTCGGCGGCTACCGTCGGATTGCCAGCATCTAACTGTTGGCGTATCTGCAAAGACAATGGCAGCGAGCCCAACAGTGGCATTGAATAATCGCGGGCGATACGCTCGCCACCACCCTCTCCGAATAGCGCCTCGCGGTGGCCGCACTCACTGCAGATATGGATAGCCATATTTTCTACCACGCCCAACACCGGCACCTGCACCTTGCGAAACATTTCGACGCCTTTTTGCGCATCGATCAAAGCGATATCCTGCGGGGTGGTCACGATAACTGCACCGCTGAGCGATACCGACTGCGATAGGGTCAACTGGATATCGCCCGTACCCGGTGGCATATCGATAATAAGATAATCCAAATCCCCCCACCAAGTCTGGGTCAGCAGTTGTTTTAACGCACCACCGGCCATCGGTCCACGCCACACAACCGGGGTTTTATCAGTGGTTAAATAACCCATCGACATAGTTTTCAACCCTTGGGCTGCAACCGGCAGTAGGTACTGCTCATCGTGTTGATCTGGGCGCTGTTCCGGGGCAACTCCGAGCATCATTTGCTGACTGGGACCGTAGATATCTGCGTCCAGCAGGCCGACCTTGGCGCCCTCGGCTAGCAGCGCCAGAGCCAAATTGACCGCCGTGGTCGACTTGCCGACACCGCCCTTACCGGAGGCCACCGCGACTATATTTTTGACCTTTTCTAAGGTGCGATGCTGTTGCACGTCGCTGCTGCCGCCGATAGTCCAGACCACCTCGACCTGCACTGTGCCGACTCCATCTAGCGGGCGAATCAATGCCGCTAGATCTTTCTCGATGGTCGTTTTCACCGATGCCGCGGGGAAGCCCAACGCCACTTGTACCGCCACTTCGGCGCCATTGAGGCCTATAGTCAACTGCGCTCCAATAGCGGCCAGCGAGTGACCCATAGCGGGGAATGGGTAGTGTTGTACAAGCTGTTCAATAGCTGACCTGTCGACCATGGTAGTAATTACTCTGTTGGGGCGCCGGCTACAATGCCGCTGCGCTGGGGCCTAAATTAGAAAGACCAAAAGGTAAGAAAATCGAGAGATAATACTCAGCTATTGGCTAAAGCTCAATAATAACACTATTTACCGGCTTTTTGGCTGACAGAACAAGTGAAATTGACGGCCAAAACCGCTATAGTATTCGCCGTTATTGATCCACCCTATAAATCCCTTTTTAAAGACGAAACAAACACTTATGGCTCAATCTACGCCTCGCGACATATTGGTGACCAGCGCCCTACCCTACGCCAACGGTTCTCTTCACTTGGGACACCTGCTCGAAACCATACAAACCGACATATGGGTTCGTTTTCAGCAACAGCGCGGACACAGCTGTATTTATGTCTGCGCCGATGACGCCCACGGTACTGCCATAATGCTCACTGCCGAGGCCAACGGCATTACCCCGCAGCAGCAAATTGCCAATGTGCAGGCAGAGCACGAGCGCGATTTCGCCGGTTTTCTAATTAACTTCGACAATTATCATTCCACCCATAGCGACGAAAATCGTGCATTCTCGGAGCAAATATACCGCAAACTGCAGGCCAACAAGCACATAGTCAGTCGCGAGATCACCCAGCTATTTGACCCCGAGAAACAGCTGTTCCTGGCCGACCGCTATATCAAAGGCAGCTGCCCGAAGTGTAAAAGTGCAGACCAATACGGCGATAACTGTGAAGTCTGTGGTGCCACCTACAGTCCCGCCGATCTGATAGCACCTAAGTCGACCATTTCAGGGGCCACGCCCATCGAAAAGGCTTCGACCCATTACTTCTTCACGCTGCCCGAATTCGGCGATATGTTGAAGAGCTGGACTCGCAGCGGTCATCTACAAAAAGAAATTGCCAACAAACTCGGTGAATGGCTAGAGGCTGGGCTACAAGAGTGGGACATTTCCCGGGACGCGCCCTACTTTGGCTTCGAGATCCCCGATGCACCGGGTAAGTACTTTTATGTTTGGCTGGATGCACCGATTGGTTATATGGCCAGCTTTAAAAACTACTGCGACCGCAGTGGACTCGATTTTGACGACTACTGGCAGGCCGACGCTAAAACTGAGCTATACCATTTTATCGGTAAGGACATTATCAATTTCCATGGTCTGTTTTGGCCGGCAATGCTTGAGAGCGCAGGGTTTCGTAAACCTACGGCGGTTTACGTGCACGGTTTTGTCACGGTTAACGGCAAGAAAATGTCTAAGTCCCGGGGCACCTTTATCAAGGCCTCCACCTACCTAGAACATTTAGATCCGGAATATCTTCGCTATTATTACGCCGCCAAGCTCTCTGGCGGGGTTGACGATATCGATTTAAACCTAGAAGACTTTATCCAGCGTATTAACTCCGATCTGGTCGGCAAAGTGGTCAACATAGCCTCGCGCTCAGCCAAATTTATCACCAAGGGCAGCGACGGCTTGATGTCTGAGCAACTGGCTGAACCGGCGCTGTGGGCCCAGGCTGTAGGCAAGAGCAGTGAGATTGCACAGCTGTTTGAACAGCGTGAGTTTAGCAAAGCGATTCGCGAAATCATGGCTATTGCCGATCTGGCCAACGCGTATTTTGACAGCAAAGAACCCTGGAAACTGGCCAAGCAAGAGGGCCAAGAACAGAGCGTTATCGACATCAGCTCCCAGTGTATAAACTTGTTCCGGCTAATCATGATCTATTTGCGCCCGGTGATTCCGACCACAGCCGCCAAGAGCGCGGCGTTTCTCAACGCTGAACTTGATT
>JBLHLU010000339.1:0-4095 GCA_047623385.1 Paraglaciecola psychrophila | reverse complement strand
CTACCGGCACCGGTTGAGCAAATAAAGGCCGACCTGAGCGACCAGTTGGCGCTGAATGAAGCTGTGCTGGGCTGTGATGTCGTTTTTCATGTGGCGGCTAAGGCTGGGGTCTGGGGCTGTTACGCCGATTACCATCAGAGTAACGTGGTCGGCACTGAACATGTACTTAGCGCATGCCTTGCCGGTGGCATCGAGCATTTGATTTACACCAGTACCCCCAGTGTGATCTACAGCAGCGGCGGCGTTGAGGGTTTGGATGAGTCAGCGCCTTATCCCAGCCACTTTAAATCGCACTACGCGCGAAGTAAGGCCGAGGCCGAACAGCGGGTGCTCGCTCAGCACGGTAAGGGTCTCAATACCTTAGCGCTGCGCCCGCATCTGATATGGGGCCCTCAGGATCCGCATTTTATTCCGCGCTTTAAGCAAAAAAGTCAAAGCGGATCGCTGCGTTTGATTGGTGCAGGAGACTGCTTAGTCGATCACATCTATGTTGAAAATGCGGCATGGGCGCATCTGTGTGCGGCGAGAGCTTTGATCAGTAATGCTGCGGTCGGGGGCAGGGCGTATTTTTTAAGTCAGAACAAACCAATGGCCATCGGGCAGTTAATTGATGGGTTGTTGCGCAGTGTCGGCGAGCCACCGGTCACCAAGCAGATACCGCTGTGGTTGGCCAAAATAGCCGGTGCTGGGGTAGAGGAATTTTATCGTGCTGCAGGCATTGCAGCGGAGCCGCCGCTGTCGCGATTTTTAGTTGATCAATTATCGACGCCGCACTGGTTTGACTGCAGCGCATCAGCGAGGCTGTTAAATTACCAGCCTAGAGTGTCTACTGAAGAGGGATTTTTGCGCCTGCAGCAATGGTGGCAGCTGCAGACCTAAAGCCTTAGATACGTACCGGAGTGGCAATTCGATCGCTGTGGCCATCGATATCGTAAGACATAATAACCATATCCCGAGAGGTGCCGTTGCGATCTTCTACGTAATCGCCCAACAGCGCCTCGGGTACAAAACCTAAGCGGCGGAAGGCGGCCTGAGCACCGTGCTGATCGGCGGTCATATTGGCGATTAACTTTTTCAGCCCCAGACTCTGGGCCAAATCAAACACCTCGGCGGTCAAGCTTCTCCCCAGCCCGCGGGCGCGATATTCACCGCTGACATTGACCCGTATTTCACCCACTCGACGAGTCCAAGGTGCTGGGTTGCGGTGTACGGTAGCGTAGCCGATTAATTGCTCATTCTCGTCAAGCACTGCTAGTGAGGTCGACAGCCCAGCAGAAATATTGTCCATCCAGTCGTCCACGACCTCAGGCTGAGTCAAGTCGACGCGCAAAAAGAGCAAGTCTTCTTGATCGAGAGCCCGCGAAAACGCGAGGATGGCTTTTTTATGGGCCGGGGTCATCAGTCGAATCTCGACAGCGGTGCCGTCCGGTAATTCGATAGCTTTGGGATAGCGTGAAAGAAAATCTTGCTTTGGCATTGTCGCTCCGTAATTATCTACTTAGTGGCAGTTGTTTGTTGTTGCATAGCCTCGGCCAGCAATTCCTCGAATACGGTCGCCGCGTGTTCGACCAGTACTTCAAGGTCAGGCATTAAGCGTGGCTCTGATATGAAGTTGAAAAACAACTGCTTGTTGTAACTTAAAATGGTCAAGCTGAGACCGACGTTACCGGTGAGTACTAACAGGCCAATGGTATCGGTAACTTCAGCGCCACACATATACTGGGGTACCTGTAATCCAGGTACATTGGTGCATACTAAATTGACACCCATATTGGGCATGCGGCCGCCAATATTAGGCATAATAGGCATGGGTATTCTAGCAGCTAGCGCAGTGGGGTCCATCGGGGTGCCGACTAACTGGGTTAGCGCCATGCCGATAGGGGGTATGTCGGGTATGTTTTCCTGCATCACGGTCAATGCCCCAGCCTCTTCGTCACCCTTTATCCGCTGGGTTTCTGTGATCACCGAATGCAGTCTTTCAATGGTGTCCATAGGCCAAGCCGGCAGCATAGGAAAGATTGCTGAGACTTGATTGCCAAGGGCGCCCTTCAAATTTTCGGTGCGTACATTAACTGGGCACATGATACGTAAAAATTGGTTGTCGACTCGTTCGCCACGATCTTTTAGGTAGCGGGAGATTGACTCGGATACCACCGCGAGCACCACGTCGTTGATGGTGCCACCCAGATGTCGGCGAATTTCCCTGATTTCAGTAAACGGTTTTTTAAGCCATCTCACTCGCCGCTTAGGCCCTACCATACCCGCATTAAAGGGCGCAGTTATTGCCGGCTTAGACATAAAGCGGGTGAAAATTTCGGTGGCCTTGCGCATTTTTGCCAACATGTCACTGTCGAGAGATAAGTTGGGTCGGGTAATGGTCTTGGTAAAGTTGGCAAAATTATCACTCATCGCCTCGCCCATCAGCATCGCCGCAGTAGGCGCAGCTTCAGGTTGCCAAGGCTCTGTTGGCGGCTCGGGGTGTTTGGCTTTGGGCGACAGATCGTACAAGATAGTGGTTAGATCAATGCCTGAGGCGCCATCTATCAGCGCGTGGTGAGTTTGCTGTAATAACAATGTTTTGCCGGGCACACCTTTTAATATCACCATGCGCCACAGCGGCCTGCTTCGATTGAGCATGCCCTGGTTGAGCTCTACCGCGCGATCGACCCCAGCTTGCAAGGAACATTCTGCCGGTAGCTCTTCGAGAATAACATGGTTGGTGATATTGAAGTCAGTGTCATCAATCCATTTTGGGTGGCCCAGACTAAACGGTATTTGCGCTAGTTTTCGGCGATAGGACGGTATCAGGTGAATTCTGGCTTCAAAATGTTCAAGAATTGCCTCGAAGGGTACCTCGTCATCGAGTACGTACACTGATGAAATATGCATCGGGCCACTGGCCGTCTCCATATAAACAAAAGATGCATCTGTTTCCGTCAGTCTCATAGTTGTTCCTCGGGTTCCTTTAGACCTCATAATGAATCAAGCTGCAAGGAAAAACAACCGGTGGCAAGCTCTAACGTTTTTACTATGTTGAGAGCTAGCGGCAAAGAGTAGGTGGAGGTGGCAAGTTGAGCCGAGACGGAACTTTTTGGTGAGGGTGCTGGCAACGCTAGCAAAGTCCATTCGAAACTTCGTCGATTAGCTGTAAACAGTCACTGAGGTTATTTTAGGACAGCTGATCAGTTTGTTGAGTCGACATTAATGCCTCTTTGAGGGCGGTGCCGGTTTCCTGCAGGGTGTTGCGAATGAGTTGGCCCTGAGAGTTGGCAGAGACCTTCAGATCATTCCATATCATTTTGTGGTACTCACGCTGCAGTGACAACAAACTGCTGACCGACTCTAGCGCCGGTAGTTGCTGAGCGTAGTTCTTATTCAACTCAATATATTTTCCGAGATTCTGCCGTTGAATTTGCGAGTACTCGCGCAGCGCAGATCGATTAATCTCAAAGAGAGTGTTAGTGAGTAGCGCTTGCTTTTTTAATACGGTCATCGGTGAATGCTTGTTTTTTACGGTGCCGCATTGTAGTTATTGCAGCGCACAAAAAGCAATGCTTTTTTGTAAATTAATATAAGACCCCGAATACCGCTCTAGCGCAGTTATCGCCGGTAGACAAGCCCAGCCATTATTGCTAGGTTGAGCGTTGTTTTTAAAATGGAGAGTCAACTATGGCAGAAGTAAAAATGGCCTTCCCTGATCTGCGCAACCCCTTTGCGCAGCAGGAGCTCGAGCCGGGGCTCGGGGCAACGGTACTATACGCGGAACGGGAGCTCAAGCTGGCATCGGTGTTGGCTGAACCGGGGCTGTGGGTGAGTCCCGCAGACTTTAATCGGATCAACGATTTTGTGGTAAAGCCCGAGGGTGCCTGTCTTGGTGAACTGTGTATTCCACTGCGTGCTGAATGGCTTAAAACCGTTGCCGGTGCACAATGGATCGACATAGCTGCATTTGCCGAGCTGTTAGAGCAACCCTATGTAGTGGATGCTGCCAGTAATACTTGGAGTTTTGGCGATATACCGCTAACCCGCCAGGGTATGATCGACGGTGCTCAGGCGCCGGACTTCGAACTGCTCGACCGAGCGGGTAAAGTAGTT
>JBLHLU010000338.1:0-4117 GCA_047623385.1 Paraglaciecola psychrophila | reverse complement strand
TGAAAGTACATCTCAACAATTCACGTAAAACTCGCAGCGCGCGGGTCGCTTTAGATGAAGTAGGCCAGTCGGCACTGGCCTGTGACATCAATGGTCGAATCGTTTGGTCTACGGACTATGCCAGAGCGTTATTGGTGTCCGCTCACAGCGATGGAGAAGGCCTGTCGTTGCAATTACCCAGCACAATTAAGTCGTGGTTATGCAACGGCCCGCAAAGAAATGACGCCATCAAATTGCAGGGCGCAGAGAAAACACTGCACTTGAAATTTCTGGGTAGAAGCTCCCCCGGAGAATACCTATTGAAATTACATGACAGCAATGAGGAAATTGCTCGCGCAGCACTAAAACAGCACTTTGATCTAACCCAGCGGGAAGTAGAGGTATTACTGTGGTTATCTAGAGGAAAAACTAATCGCGAAATTGCTCAAATACTGTCGCTTAGCCCGCGTACGATCAACAAGCACCTTGAACCTGTGTATAGGAAACTCGGTGTACAAAATCGCACGGCAGCCGCTACGATTTGCTTACAGTACATGGGTAATCGATAGCTGCCCATATCACAATGGATCAATCGTGCCGCGTATTAACACGATGCAAAAAAGTTATAGCAGTAAGAGATGGGATTTATCTAACTATTTAGTATTGAGACAAAACAGGGTTCATCGACCGAATGCAGGCATATTAACGCCGGCAGCCAGCGCGCCTGCACAGCGCAATGAGGGACTGCAGTCATTAGTCTAGGGCAGGGCCGTTGCAGCGATAGCTATTGCGTCACCCAGAATTTGACGGTGGCCGTTGCCGATAAAACTAACGGTATCGACGAATCTGGCAGCGGTGCAAGTAGCCTCATAACTAGTCGCGTAAATGGCCCCTAAATAGTCGCATAAATAGCTGCGTACGTACTTACGTTTCATACAGCCCAGCAAAGGTGCCTAGCAGGCACAACAGACTATGAGAACAGCACGCGGTAGCTCAGCGGACTGGGCAAGCTCTCGCTGACTACTAATCAACAAGCTGGCGCTATCTGCGCAAGTGTGTCGAAGTTTGATAGCGCCTTAGATTTAAACAGATTAAACGATTGACCGGTGGCAGAACACCACCGGGGACTATCTTCAATATTATCGATTCACGAATATCGACTCAGGGGTATCGATTCACCGGCACCGATCCATTAGTATCGGCTTATGAACATTGATTCGACAATAATAAAGCCGACGGTGACGGTTTAGCAATTACCGCTACTGACTCTGCGCAATCATATAGTCAACAGTGGCGTCTATCTCGTCATCCGAACAGCTCATGCAGGTGCCCTTCGGCGGCATTGCCCCGTTAAGACCGTTGATAGCGTTACTGTATACCACTTCCATGCCCTTGCTGACCCGGGTGTTCCACTCAGCGACATCGCCTAACTGCGGTGAACCTGGTACGCCGGTACTGTGGCAGGCCATACAGCTGGTATTGTAAATATCTTCAGCGGCACGAGGACCACTACTGGCAACCACCGCCATACCGCAACTATTGTCACCCTCAATACAGGCCTGACCCACAGCTTTAATGCGTTCTTCGATAGCCGCACGCTGCTTTTCAGTAGTGGCCTGTGCCGTCAACACAGCACCCATTAAAAGGGCACAAAGCACTATCGCGATTTTCTTCATCAGTCTGTTGTTTACATTCATCATTTCGCTACGTCCTCAATTAAAACTCAGCTTACTCGTTTTGACTATCCCGTACCGCTTACAAAACACGTTGCCGACCAAAGGCTAACGGGGAATTAACTGGCGCGGATTATAGCTATTTTCCGCCTCAAGCGGAAATTTAATCGGAAAAAACACGGCTAATATAACGGTGCTATCAGCTAATTTACATACTCGCGATGCGCCAAAACCCCTGGCGATGAAGAGGGGCATAGACTCGCTATAGGTTCACAGGTATCATTACCGCGCTGAAAATCCTATTGTGGGTCATTATTATTCACTTAGGTACAGATAGCGCCCGTAGCTCAGCTGGATAGAGTAGTGGCTTCCGAAGCCATTGGTCACAGGTTCGAATCCTGTCGGGCGCGCCAATCATGTCACCCTCCTTTTTTAAAAAATATTTATTGTAATCAGTCGGTTACAACGCCTCATGTGAATCGAAGTTAGTACCTACCAGTGGTACATGTCGCTTCATTACAGTGGTACAGTATCCGCAATCGCTAACCTCTGAAAACATCTTCAACACAGTACTGACGATCTTGGTTTTGACAGTTCTGAGACTCCAAGGGATGCTCTCGGTACAACTGCAATTAAGCGACCTCTAAGCGCGAAGCGCTTTGCAGACACTTCTAAGCCCCAACGGGGGTAGACGTTGCAGGGAACATCTTCCGACCATCCTACTACGACGCAGGGCCACAATTATAGTTTGTGCCTGGAGAGCGCTATGGTGTTGGGCCTGCGACTAAGAGCTTGTGGGAAAATCAATGGTGTTAGCTGTTAATGAACGTGTTTTGGGATGTGCTGCGTATGTCTAAACGTAAAACAGCGCCGAGAAGGGGCTGCTATTTGTACTGCGTAGAAGTGACTACTTATCTTTACCTCATAAGAAAACCCGTCCTGCTGAGCCAAGGCCGAGCAGGACCAGTGAACCGGGCTCTGGTACGTCGCTGCGGCGGATTACAAACCGGTCAATCTAAAACCCATCCCCTTCGAATGACGCGATTAAAAACCTATTGCCAACACCAACTGCCATTGCTCCTACCAAAGTCGTTCATGATGAAACAGCAATCTTGAAAGTCGCCTGTTGTTCGTTAATTTCATTCTCAAAGCCCGATCCAGCGGAATCACTCAGACTATAGTTTGTCAGCGTGATTGAAACAAGTTCAACCATTTCACTAAATAAAAACGACGACTTCAGGAAAGCCGTTGTCGAAGCCACCGGCGCAGTTGTTGTCAACTTCTCACGGTTTGTCATAACTGTGCCAGACTCTATTGACCCCGAATAAACTAACCGTCTAGTTATGCACAAATGATTCGTCGTGAAAATTTGTTTCGTCGTTGTCGTCATCAAAGTGGTTAATGTAGCTGTAAAACCACCCTTGGTGACTGTAACAATTGCTAGTTCGTCCAGAGAAGCACCTTCGGTCCCATCGCCGCTAGCGCCGGCTAAATTGAACGCAATTATGCCTGCCGAAGTCGATAGGGGCATCAGGGCAAAGATCAGAACTCCAATTAATTTCTTCGTTGAGGCACATTACTACGGGTACTTTTTATTGGCAGTATCGCTTAGGTTTAATGACACGTTGAAATTGAGCACTAGTTATATTGAGATATGATATCTAACTTATTCGATTAGCGTTAACCGTCGAGTAATCTTTCAAAATTATTACGACTGTAAAGACTCTCGGCACTTATAAGCTGACAATCGACGGACTCTAGATCTAAAATGATAATACGCTAACCCTGTAGCCATATTTATAGGTATAGCCTCATTGCGTCACCGCTAGACAACACCATGGCAGTTGGTAGTCAACTAGGCTTATACTAGGCTTGCAGATACTCTTAAGCGCCGCAAAATTAAATGCACAACGATCACCGAAAGAGCCACTAGCGATACTCCATAAGTGTTACTGAGTAGATCTGATTATTTAACTTTTCGCCGTGAAAAGCCTAGCCCTACCAAACCAAGAACAAGAAGTCCCAATGCACCGGGCTCAGGTACGGTTTGGATGATTACTCGTATATGGTCACCCGGAGAGCTTTCCAGTCCTCAATAAAAAGTGTATTGGCTGGATAAAAAGTGCGAATCCGGTCTCGCCGCTCCAATCCAACAGCTCGATTATACTTATAATTCACGCTATCTAAGCCGAAAAAAACTTCGGTATCCTTCAAGCCTTTTCGGCCCCTTATGGCATCGATGATATCACCGTCGAATTGCACCCAGCCCTCAACAGTTTTTGTATTTTTTGGGTCAAAGAAAACATAGTGGCTTGAAACAATTGATTTGTATTCGTTTGAAAAGACGTTTTGCTTTTCATCGAAAGCGTATAAAAATCCACGGTTGAAATCATTCTTTCCGACGCCGTTCCCATTGTTGCTGTTTTTAAAACCAGTATCGAGATGCTTAAACTTACAACTTGTTG
>JBLHLU010000337.1:0-4130 GCA_047623385.1 Paraglaciecola psychrophila | reverse complement strand
CTGAGTCTAATCTACCCGCAGCGCTACCAGAATAGCCATTAGCTAGGGCGCAGTTCCCGCAACAGATGACGTATTTCAGAACAGCGAGAGAGGGGCCCAGCAAACTTTGTGCAGCTTTGCTGGACAGGCGTTTAGTTAATCAATAGAGCAAAGGTTAGCTGATGGCAGCGCAAAGGATGGCCGCTCTATTGAGCGCGACCACCAGAGACCAGTGCACGGGGCCCCTAAGCGCTATTGATTACACTCTTACTACCAGTATTGTGCCCTGTTGCGCAGATTGTGTTGCCAGCTCCCGGGCTTGGTCGCCAAACTGTGCTTCTACCTGGTCGCGTTTGATTTTGAGTGTCGGTGTTAGAAAACCATTGTCGATAGTCCAAGGCGTTTCGGAGATAATGATGGCGCCAATGCGGGCGTGTTTTTCGCCGGCTGCATTAATAGTTTGAGTAAGTTCCTGCAGCGATTGTTCGATTTCAGCAGTGTCTACCGTTTTCGATATCTCTGATAAAATGCAAACCATCACCGGTTTCGAATAACCGCGGCCCAATAGACACAGTTGCTCAGTGTGGGGATTAGAGCCAAAATGATCTTCGATGGGTACCGGCGCAACAAATTTACCCTGAACCGTTTTAAAGTAGTCTTTTACCCTGCCTGTTAGTGTAATGAAGCCGTCTTCATCAATCGTTGCTTTGTCGCCGGTACAAACCCAACCATCGATAAAGGTCTCAGCGGTTTTTTCTGGGTTTTTGTAATAGCCCGGAGATAATCCTGGGGCTTTTACCTGCAGCTCACCCTCGTCAGACAAACGGGCTTCAACGCCATCAATAATCCGACCGACGGTACCAATCTTGTTAGCCCCTTTCATATTTCCCATAAGCCCCATGGCCTCAGTTTGACCAAAGCCTTCCATCACTTCCATGCCGAGGTTGTGGTACCACTGTAACAGCGCTTTAGAGATGGGAGCTGCGGCGGACAATAAGTAGTCGGCTTCGCTGAGTCCGAGCTTTTCTTGTACCGCTTTGGCAGTGCCCTGAGCATCTGCAGCAAGCATAGCATCGAGATTTTCCTGTGAGCCCATAACCGCTAGCACCGCTTGTTGAAATTGTTCCCACACTCGCGGTGCACCGAAAAAGAAGTTGGGTTTAACATCGGCCAGATCTCGGTTGAGCGTGGCCAGTGATTCATTAAAGGTGATGACTCCATCCTTTAATATCGACTGCATTGCCACCAACTGCCGCTCGGCTATATGGGACAGGGGTAAATAGGAGAGAAAGCGCGGGTTTTCGCGCACTTTAAAACCCAGGTCAAGGCGAGCCGTGGGAATTAGCATGGAGTTGTGGGTCTGCATAGACCCCTTGGGAAGACCGGTAGTGCCGGAGGTAAAGACCAGCGACATAAGATCATCGGGTTGACATTGATAATTAGGGGTTTTACCTTTGCCTGCTGTGATAATGGCATCCCAGCTGATATAGGCTTGCTCGCATTCAACCCCGGGTAAGGTAATAATTTTTACTGAGGCAGGCACAATGCTGCGAATTTTCTCCCAGTTTTCAGATTCGCCTAAAAACAATACCTCAACCTCTGAAAATTCCAGAATATAGCGTGCAGTATCGGCGGCTAGGGTAGTAAACAGCGGGATGACTACATTGCCTGCGGCGACCGTGGCCAGGTCAGCCAGTATCCAGTGGGCGCGGTTACGAGACAAAATGGCGCATTTAGTTTGTGGTGCAAACTCGGTCTCTATCCAACTTGCGGCGGCGTCGACGTCATCTCGGGCCTGAGACCAGCTCCATTCGGTGTAATCGTCGCCCTGGCGATCTCGCAGCCAGAGTTTGTTAGGCGTTTGTTCAGCGCGATGGTTAAGCCAAGCAGGAATAGTAGTGAGAGTCATAATGTCATCTTATTTTGGTTACGCTAGGACCGATAATAATAGACCACTAAAGGAATTCAGCCTAGTCCTTTGCCAGCCTATTGTTGCGCAGCATAGTGCGGTGGTGCCAAAAACCTCTTTGGCCATTGGTCTACCTATAGGCGCAGGTCTGTTAACGAACTGATTGTCGAATGAACAGCGGGGTAGGGAAAACCAGTAACAGACGGTTACCGGTGCTGGTTTTTGGTAGACGAGCGCATTGCGAGGGCATATGCCAACTGCGACTAGCGCGATCTTTCACTGCGATAGGGCGGGTCTTGTACTGCGTTGAAAAAAACGTGTCAGTGCAGCGGCGGTGGGTTGTATGAGTAACTTCGATCTCCGGTATGAATCGATAGACACCTACTCCAGCCATTGCGCGGTGCTTTGGCGGAGACGATAATCGAAAAGCAAAAGTCGTCAACATCACTGGTAGCGCCGTATGTATAGTCATGGCATGGCTGGTGATGGTCGCGGTATATTAATTGCGCATGTTGTCGCCTACGAAGACGAGCGCTGTCCGGGGCCAGGTAATTAAGATATACCTACATTGTTAGGGGTGGGTAAGGGACGCAGCAGAGGGCTATAGAGCCTAACACCATCGGTGGCGCTAATAGAAGGTTGAACCTTAAGGCTAATAGTCGATAGTTAACTGCGGATAAAAGAAGTGCCCAAGTTTGCTATTCGCTGGGCCTACAGTTGCGCTGATGTCACAATCTTTTAGACGTCTTAATAAGAGCTTAACTCTCGGTAAAGCTCCCATCATTCTTCAACTAGACTAATTTTTGCTGTCACGTATTTGCCGCCACGCACTCGCTGTCAGAGCAAAGTGGAGAGCCCCGTTTCTCTGCTAGGTTATTGATTGGCTCTGTTGATATTACAACAGGAAAAAGCTTTGGCACCTAGATAAAACACAGCATTAATTAGTGGGTAGCCAAGAGCTATAACGCTGGAGATTTGATCAGTGGGTGAACATTTCGATGTGGCATACTCAACATAGTCGCTGCTTTTATCACCTAGACCGTATTTCAGTTTGCGAGAATGGGGTGCGCTGCAGTCGGTTTTTCAAGATGGTCGTCGTCGTTTGTGTTGTGCGGTTATTTTTAACTGGCTGAACAGCGCTATTGGCGAGTTATTCATGCGTCAGTTTGCACGCTAACGACCCTCCAGAGCAAAAAAAGGCCGACATATAGCCGGCCTTGCTGGGGTTGATAGTGGTTTTACCCTAGCCTGCAAGGTTGCTGGCAGCAAATTCCCAGTTGGCAATTTCCCAAAAGTTCTTTAGATATTCTGGGCGCACGTTGCGGTAGTCAACATAATAAGCATGTTCCCAAACATCGACTGTTAGCAGTGGCGTGATGCTTTGGTCGGTAAGCGGGGTATCGGCATTGCTAGTATTAACAATGGCAAGTGAGCCGTCGGTATTTTTTACTAACCAGGTCCAGCCTGAGCCAAAGTTGCCAAGGGCACTTGCGGTAAATTTCGCTTGGAACTCTTCGAATGAACCAAAGGCAGCATTGATCGCATCAGCAAGTTCGCCAGAAGGCGCACCGGCGGCATTTGGGGTCAAACTGTTCCAGTAAAATGTATGGTTCCAAATTTGAGCAGCGTTGTTGAATACGCCTCCGGTACTTGAACGAATAATATCTTCAAGTGACTTATCGGCGTCATCTGTGCCCTCGATCAGCTTGTTTAAGTTTGTCACATAAGCGTTGTGATGTTTACCGTAGTGGTAATTAATTGTCTCTTCCGAAATTGTTGGCGCAAGGGCGTCACGAGCATACGGTAAAACGGGTAATTCAATTGACATTAATAACTCCAGAACTGTATTGGGTTTGTAAGCAGGTAAATACGCGCGGTATTCTACCACAGCTGGTAGTGAGCTTACATCGGATAATTGCGTTACGGCAGACTTCTTGATGGAACCAGCTAAGAGGCATGAGGGCGTTAATAAAGCCTCTACCTCGAATAGCCTGGCGAACTCATTTCACCCATGCACTGCACCAACCGGCAGCTGCTACTTGCTCACCTGAAAATATTGCGCAGGGGCCCCATCTCGAGTCGGCTGCGGCTGAGTATAGTCTAAAATTTAAGCAGTTTTTGTTCGGTTTTACAGATTTGTGGATGTATGAAAGTGCACTGCCTTGGACTCTATTGGGGTTTACCTAAGTAGCCTCCGACGCATTCGCAGCGCGGTTAGTTAAGGCCACTACAGACCCTGAAG
>JBLHLU010000336.1:0-4208 GCA_047623385.1 Paraglaciecola psychrophila | reverse complement strand
CACAACACTAATTTGCTGTCGCATTTTCATTTTCAGCGATGAATGCGCTTTGGCTATGATGAGTTCAAAGGGGTGCAATGTCAGTAACGTAGAGACTATCTCATCGATCAACAGGCTGATATCACGTTTAAAATGGATAATCGCCACATCGCCAAATTTTTCGATAATAACGCCATCTATGCCTTCTTCAAAACCATGGAAAATTCTGAATGCATCGCTATCTCTACGCTGGAAAAGCGGCAGCCGAAGCGCCCATGCTTTTTTAATAGCTAATTTAGGTGTTAGTGTTGCTAACGATTGGCTCTGTTCTGTCATCTTAATGTCTTTTAAGTAGCGCGAATAAATGAGGTGGTAAACAGCTATACGCCAAAATTTGGCACGAAGCCTAATTATACCCGCACTATAACCACTATGGTTGAATATCTGCCTGTGTTGGGGCAAACCCGATTTGAGCACTGATCGCTATCACAGTGCAATTCGACGCTTACATTATTGACTGTGAGCGACATAGTTCTAAGGGTAATTTGGCTGATGCTAGTGCTAACCCTGCCGGTCATAATGGGGCTGAAGTTTTACTATTTTATCGACCATAGTATTGACCGTGGCATTGACCGTGGCATTGACCGTGGTATTGACCGTGGCATTGACCGCAGCATTGACCACAAAACCGACAAGGGTATGTTGTTATACCTGTGGCACTCTCAGCAATTACTGGCGAGCAACCCTGCCTTGACCGGCGTCGTGTTTCTGTTAGATTTTGTTTAGCGCTGCCGGTGCCAGCTTATTCCGGTTGCTTGCCAATTGAGCTAGTGAGCGGTACTTGCATCGGCTGAAAAAGCGTCTGACACCTGTTCTGCATACGCGAGAACTTCATCAGCTAACAGCACCGCAACAGGGTCAAGAACAAACGGCTGAAATGCTGCCATCGATAACTGAATAAAAAGCTCCAATAGTTGTTCTTCTTCTTCCAAGGCAAGAAGACGATCACGGATCGACACAAAAAATGCATGTGCCCGGGCGTCATGTACCGACTCTAAATACATTAACAAAGCATCAAGTTTCGGCTCGAGTTCAATTCTGACAGTATCTATCGCTTTCATTAAAATATTCTCATGTTCTTTTTACACTGCTCTTGAAACCTTAGCAGACTTGCCTAACAACTGGCATTACCTGCTCTGGTCGTCTGATGTTATCGCCACTCAGTTTACACACAATTTCGAGCAGGTCCAAACAACACGCAGTTCTTTAATAGTGCAATAAAAAGGCCATTTCTTGGCTGAGGATCAAGTACGGCTGTAGCCGCGATGCCTTCAATAATTTACTTTAATCAACTATGAGCTCAGCTAACATACTGACAGGCACTTTCACGGGGCTAACCGATAACAATCGGCGTACAAATCTACGCCAAAAGAGAGCTCACCGCATAAGATCGTGTATGTTTGCTGCAAGTCAGCCAGGCAGAAAAATACCTTTACCCGAGGCGTTCAGGAAATACTCTTTGCCGGTATCTCTGCGTGAAAATCGCTTAAATATGTTGCAGCCTATTCAACCGTACTGAATCATTTTAGTAGCCAAAGAACTGATCATGGATTTTCCGACCGTTTTTTGCCGCTACTACAACGACTATTCTACAACGACTATTGCCACTTTACCGGGCTTGGCAATACCTGAGAATAGACCTATCAGCACTCCCCTTAGACGCTGCTGTATTTTCTATTCGGTCGGTGTAACAGCTAACATATTACTGGCTGTAATAAATTCGCCTACACTCTGGCCGAGTATGCGACGGAACCGTCGGCGCGCTTTAGCGCCAAGTCACCAGACGCAGATCGCCACGGTATAGCCTATTATCGTCACCAGCCCAAATTGATATTCATAAAAACAGTATCCATACTACTAATGCGGCTTTCGCTGTTCTCCCCGCCCGCTCTAGGTGTTTTTACTGGAAGAAATAGCTATTGTTAGTTAAAAAAAAGGGCCCCCTAATGACCGCCCTTTTAATAGCAACAATGTGCTTGCTACATAGCGCACATTGAAGTGATTTTATGAGCCTCAACCGCGGCAGCAGTCCATTCAAACTCATTATTATCGCTGAAATAATAATAGGTCATGCCATTGGGCAGCAATACTATTTTTATACCCCCGAAGCCGGACATATTAGGGATCCATATCTTACCCGGGCAGTCCGCAAAAGAGACAGCCTGAGCCCAATACCCTTTGTGGTAATTAAGATCTGCAAGAATACCCGTTGGCAAACCGTAAGGAGCCGAGTCACCGGTTTGCAAAGCCTCACTCAACAGTGTTGAATCGATTATTTGCACGGAATCTATCATGCCGTTATCGGCGTTTAAAAACCGGCCTAACTTAGCCACATCGTCGCGGTGAAAATTCAAACCATAACCGCCCCAAGCCTGAGCGATATCGTCATAACTACGTTTTGATACCAGTGCTGTTGGACTGAGCTTTAAGGGGCGCCAAATTTCACCCACGAGAGTATCAGTAAAAATATCTTTATCCTGCCCTTCTAGAACTCGCACATAGTCGTTCATGGCTGTAGCCGCTATATACGTATCGGAAGTATGGTAAACCCAACTGTCGCCAGGCGTGTCGTTCCGAGAATGCGCCGTACAGGAGTAGGTGATTTTATCGCTATGCTCTATAGGATTCACAAAGCCGGAAAAGTTCGCCTCGTCAACATCATAAACATTACTGGTATAATGGCCGGTGGCCATGTCGATGGCATTTTCAAAACTGACATCCGACCAGTCACTGTCACCGTCGGCAATGCACTCAGGTACATGGTGGCTGATCGCGGTGTCCTTAGCGCCGGGATATTTTTGCTCTAGGCGCATCAATGCCATACTAGCAAAAGCTGATTTAGCTATAGAATATGAGGGTAGCACCATCACATCGCAATAGGGGTAAGTGCCGTTACGGGTTTCGCAGCCGCCAGTGTAATGTACGTCACCAATGACTAAACCATAAGCCGTCATATGGGCGGCGGTAGCACTTGCTGAAAACTGGCCTAACTGCAACGATGCCGCGGGATAATCTGTCGCTAACATCGAGATCGCTTTGACCTGCATACGGCTCGCCACGTGTGCGGCGTAGTTGGTTTTAACAGCCTGAGCATTAACCACGGCTGCAGGGGTATAGCTGGCTTCTAACAAGCCCCATAGGTCAAGCTTAAAGTATTGACAGGTTTCAGCACTGATTTGATAGGCAACCTTGGATATATCGCCCATATTGTTGAATAAAAACGTCAATACGCCGTTGTGTATACAGTTCGCATTTCGCTCCTGCAGGGCGAAGGGAATTACCGCTCGGCTATAACCTCTATCAGCTGCCTCATCCCAAACCCTGCCCGGCTCTAGAATATATTCCCAACTGGCATGGCCTCCAACATTGCGTTGGATAACACCTCGTTGTAGCGGAATAATCACATCGCCGTCTTGCACAAAGTCAAACTCAAATTCGGGAAGATGCTGCCTTGCAGGTGACAGCAAATCGCTGAGGTCTAGCACCACCTCGTAATCACCCGCACTAGCCTCACCGGTTAATGACAAATTTCCTTCAAAGTTGTTACTAGCAATACTCGCGTCACCGATCGGCGCATAGGCGTTCAAATCAACGCGGCTACCGGGACCTGACCCCTCAGTCATATTGCAAAAGCGAAGCAGAGTACGGTTGCCGCTGTCCGTGCAAACGGTGTCACCACTTATCACCCAGTTTGCTATGGGTGCAGTAATCGACATCGCACTGATAACTGGCGTTATTGTTGCACTATCCTCGGTAATCGTTGACATGAAATGTCTTACATTCTCAATATCAGCTGAGGTATATGGCAGAGTATTCGAGTCAACAAATTGCGTAAAAGCATTGGCACCCTCGATTTTATTGGCCAATGTCAGCTTATCGTTACTCGCAGAGCCATCAGCAATTTGTTTGGCAATGGAGGCTAACGTCGCCTCGCCATTTTCCAAGCGGCCCAAATAAAACGCCAAACCCTCTAGATCAGCGTTGCGATTAAACATTTGTATAAACAAACCATTAACTAACGCTTCTTTTGTTACCGTACTGAAACGATCGTTGTATTCTTTGGAATCGCCAAAGGCCAACAAAACCGCATCTAAATTACTCGACTTATCAAACTGGCTAGCCCAATAATTCAAGCCACCTGGGTCACCTGCACGGCCGTAATAAGCCAC
>JBLHLU010000335.1:0-4231 GCA_047623385.1 Paraglaciecola psychrophila | reverse complement strand
AACCTCGCATTAGCATCGCTGTAGACTTACTGCAGTGCTACCACACCATTTTTTCTGTATTACGGGACTTTCTCCAACAACACCCTACTATTGAAGTGGATGTCTGTGAATCGGTGCTCAATGGTGGCTGGGAAGCGCTTGAGCAAGACCGGGTTGATTTACTGGTTGGTGCGCCGGGGCCAGTGCCTGCTCAAAAGGGCTATCGCACTGTCGCTCTAGCAGCCAACGAACTCGTGTTAGTAATTTCCAGGCGCCACGAATTAGCCGCTACTGCTGCTATACCCGCTGCCGTCGCGGAACTGACAGCTAACGTTAGAAGGGTTGTTAACCACGACACCTCGGTCGTAGATGTTGCCCGCAGCGCCGGTTTGAGCAGCGATGGAAAAATAATTTACGTGCAAAATATGGATCAAAAAATGGCGGCAATACACGCCGGCATTGGCATTGGACATCTGCCGCGCAAGCGCATAGAAAGCCAGCTTCGCTGCGGCGAACTGATGGCATTGCCGTTAGCGGATGATTCACTACCGGACAATTTTCTGGCCTGGAAAATCAGTAATAAAGGCAAGGGGTTGCAAGCCTTGTCACAACAGCTAGCAGCCGCGCTCAGTTGACCCACAGTGCGCTGCACAACAATACTAGAGCACTACCTGCCTACTAATATTATTCGCGCAACGGGGCTTTATCACTAACGTCTAACGCTGAAGCGGTAGCGCCTGTGAGCCTTGGTTGGTAGGCTCCAAGTCAAATGACACCGAACCAAACTACACTAAGCCAAAGTACACTAAGCCAAATTTCATTAAGCCAAACTACACAAAGGCAAACTACAGCAAGCCAATACGGACTTCCCTAGCCGGTTAGCACTGCGCGCCGGAGCCATTATATTGTCAAAACAATAACCAGCATAGCAGGCACTACAAGGTGCTGGAGCAGTCATTAACGGTCAGGTTTTAAGGAGTTTTGGTGAATAGAATTAACCCTAAAAAATTGCTCAACAGCAAATGGACAGCGGTGATACCCAGCAACAAAGAAAAACACTTTATAGTGAGCGATGTTGAATTTGACGAAAAAGGGGAAATTATTGCCTGCGCCATAGAAGCGGTTATGTCGAAGCGAATCGCAGCGATAGATTGGCAGGATTTACAAGATAATAGCCAATGGATTTATGGCTGGAAGTGATCCACAACTGCTGTTAGAGCCGTTGTCGACTACATAGCGTAATACCAACGTACTCTGCCTGTAAGTCGCCCCTGAGTTTACCTGTGCTATCTACCCGGTTAGGTATCATGTAATATTTCAACATACGCCATATTGCGCGACATTCGATCATCTATGGCGGATGGGCTCTCATTGAAATGTAATATTCTCACTCAATGAGATCCGAGAGCGTTTAGTCTTAATAGCCGACTTTAAGTGGCCAAAACTCGTAAGGTTGAACGTTCTCACATATGCCAACAAAAGACTAAACAACGTGTAAGCGTCGGGGAAAAAGCGACCGTAAGTGAAAGTAGATTATAGATGGAAAAAACACCCTACTTACGGATACTCTAGAGTTAACGTCATCACGAGTTGCTGCCATCTTCAAAAACCTCCTCAATCCTCAGGCCGAATAAGCGCGCTGCTTTGAAAGCCAATGGCAAACTTGGATCAAATTTTCCCTTTTCAATAGCGTTGACGGTCTGCCGTGAAACCTCCAGTTCCTTCGCCAATTGAGCCTGCGTCCAGTCCCGTTCTGCCCGAAGTACCTTGAGACGATTCTTCATCGGTATTGCCTGTGGCCATAGATCATACCGCCCATGAAAGTAAGTAGCATCAGTATTATGAGATGTGAAATTTCGGGTTCAAAGCTAATCAGCTTTATGTCTTCCAGTAATTCATAACTGAGACCACAGACCAAACCTACACCGAGTGTCAACACCGCGGCATCGCGAAATATGCTCTGGTGCATTTCATCCATACTTTGCAAATGTCGTTTGGTAGCCAATATCACGCCCAAACCTATCGCTAGATTCACCAGGACGCCGAAAAGGGTTAGTCCAATGTGAAAGTCCCATATAAATTTTGGGCCGGCTGCGGCCAAGGCCATACTCAATACCCAGCCCCCGTTCCAAAACATCAGCTTGGTCGAATTCTTGAGACTCTCTGACTGCCAATCGCTCAATTCGTTAGTTTTTTTACTCATAGGTCTACACTCCTTGTTTTAATGTAAGGTTAACTTTACTAAAAGTAGCGTAGACAAACTTAAATGTCAAGCTAGATTTACAAAACGTTTAGATGACACAGCTTGCGAGCATAACCATGATAAGCGCCACTGTTAGGCCAATCGACGGCAAGAAAACTACCCTTGGTAATCCCGTTAGGATCCGCTATTCTCATTATTTACTGAAAGACACCTGCTATAGATAAGTTGATTCTTCAGGCAGTAGATGCCCCTGTGGATCAACAACGGACAATGCCCGAGTCTTGTCAGGTAGCCCGCTTACTGGCAGGTCCGGACATTGTGGCGCGGTTTTTAGTACGGCACAGAGACAGAGCAATTGTTAATACTATATCAATAAAAACGGGCCGAATTTGATCGTTAAAAATGAGCAAACGGAGATTTTACTTCTCACATACGAGGCCAAAATTGTTGTAAATCGACGAGTAGCATTAGCCATCAATGTGAACCCCCACATTCGCCATTGACGACGATACCCATTATCGAACTTTGTCGCCAACGGACAACCAGTCAACATGGCTTGGTATGGATAAAAACTGCGCCCACCGCTCGGATCTAGAGCCATTGTATGGTAGAGCTGCGATGTTGAAACAAATAGGTTTGACGGTGTTAGCGCTGTTTGCTTTTGCAGGAAATTCGGTACTGTGTCGTTTGGCGCTCGGTGATGAGGTCATCGATGCAGCCAGTTTCACTTCCATTAGACTTTTCTCTGGCACTGTCTTTCTGCTGCTGTTAGTTGTCATTAACACCAAGAAAATACTTCCTATAAAAGCTGGAAGCTGGACCCCGGCATTATTGTTGTTTGTCTACGCAATGGCGTTTTCTTACGCCTATATCACCCTGGATACTGGTATCGGAGCCTTGATATTATTTGGCGCAGTACAAATCACCATGATTGGCTCCGACATCGTAAGGGGGAAAAAATTACTGCTGGTTGAATGGATCGGCTTATTGATTGCCTTTGTAGGGTTAATTGTTCTACTGATCCCCGGGACTAACGCTCCTACGCCAGAGGGCTTCGTTCTTATGGCCGTGGCAGGGATCGCCTGGGGTTTTTATACCTTAGCAGGCAGGGGTTCTAACACGCCGCTTGTTGACACCTGCAACAACTTTTTACGAACATTACCTTTGATGGCGCTAGCTACTGTGTTGGCCTTTGATCACAGCCAGATATCTAACAAGGGTATAGTATTAGCTATAGTCTCAGGCGCGGTGACTTCTGGCCTAGGCTATGCTGTCTGGTACGCTGCTTTAGCCGGGCTAACGGTAACCCGTGCCGCCGTTTATCAGTTAGCGGTTCAGATAATTGCCGCATTTGGAGGGGTCTTTTTCTCCAATGAAATAATGACTGTTAGACTCATCAGCGCATCGATATTGATGCTGGCAGGTATATTGCTGGTTATTATGGGTAAACAATTTGTTGCAGAGTGGGCAAGAAAAAAGCGCTGAACAAGCCCCAGCTTTGACTTAATAAGCCGGCTAAAATCTCAATCAAACACTGTGATTGTGGCTCTGAACAAGTTCAACAATACGGTGACCCCATTCAAAACAGTTGCCGTCATTGGCGGTTACTTAGGTTTCAGACTCGTCACTATCCAACTACGCAATGTCGCCTCAGAGAGCAGACCGCTGACTGCCCGCCGCGCGCCTTGGTCATCATAAAAATAAGACCTAGGCATTTCTCCAAACCAATTTTTGTCGATGCTATAACGCAGCCTTTCTGGTTGATCGCTGGCATAAATCCACGAGTCGACCGTATTGGAATGACCGAGCTCAGCCAATAGGGTGTCGTTATCACCGGTATTATCAATCGAATCTGTCGATATCAGTACCAGATTGAGCTTTGGGTACTCATCTTTTAATCCAGCCAAAATCGCCAACTCTTTCATACAGGGGCCGCATTCTTGAGACCATACAGAAAGTAGAAAGGCTTCACCGAAATAACTGGCCTCCACTTTTTTGAGGCTGTCGTGATAAAAAGGCTTACTTACCAAGGCTTCATTTGCAACCGCG
>JBLHLU010000334.1:0-4242 GCA_047623385.1 Paraglaciecola psychrophila | reverse complement strand
CGGTATTACAACAACAAACGAATCAACTCTGTTATTGGCTATATCACGCCTGTACAGAGGAGGCAGGATTTACTCAATGTGGCTTAAAGGCCCTACAGAAATACTTGACCATTACAACCGCCTAAAAAATAGTCCGACTTAGTATTTTGCCCCTTGATGCTAAATCCCATAACAATGAGTAACAATAGGTAGACCACTACAATGGCATAGTCAAATATATTCATGTACGGTCCGGCTCGTTAAAAGTAGGGTATTGCCTACATACCTAGCAAGTAAAATGCCAATAAAACGTTACTAACTGTTTTGTTTTGCAGAGCTCTAACTATGGGCTTGATTGAGTGTTTTTATGTTGTCAGTATTAGCGATTCTCGATAGTGCGTTCAAGACGTCGCCTGCAGATCTGTGAATGCAAAGATTTGTACTTGCTGGCGTTTGGCCTTAGGTGGCAGCGGTATTTGAGGGAGTTCTACGAGATACTTTTATCGTTACTGGCTAGAGTCTGCAAGTGGGAATATTACTGCCTGTGTGATATTGGTGCAGTACTGTAGTTCCAGTACTGTAGTTGAAACACAGTAGTTGGAACGGTGTTTTTGAAACACTGTAGTTGCGAGACTGCAGTCGAGGCACAGTAACTTTAGCAACAGCAACAGCAACAGCAACAACTACAGCAACACACTCCCCAAAATTAAGGCCCAGCACTAGAGAGCTAACAATACAAAAGCTATGCAGTGCGCTCTACTAGTGAGTGAACACTAGGGGAGGGCAAGTTCTACCAGGGTTGTACATCGCCTTTCCAGTCCCAAAAACCACCGTTGTTGCTGGCATCAAGATTTTCTATAACGTCAATAATACCTTCGGCACTGACCTGCACGGTAATGTCGGCCGCAGACCCGCCCATACTGGTTTGTACCCACCCGGGATGGATTAACGCCACGTTAATATTTTCTTTGCCCAGCTCCAACGCTGCCAACTTCATGTATTTATTCAGCGCTGCTTTAGAGGCACTGTAGGCATAGCCAACCGGTCTATCGTTTGAAATGGCGCCAAGCTCGCTGCTGATGTTAACAACCTTCGCATTTTCGCTAGCACGGAGATTATCCAATAGCGCATGCAGCACTCGTACTGGGGCCAGAGTATTAATATTCATTGCCTCAGCCCAGCCGGCAAAATCCATAACATAGGCGGTTTGCTGTTCCCGTTTAGGACCAATGGTGCCGGCATTGTTGATCAAAATATCGATGGTGGTACCGACTAAGTCAGATGCCATTTTGGCGACAGAGGCGTCTTCTCCTACTGACACATTGATCAGCGTTAAGTCATATGTTTTTGCCAGCTCTTCAAGTTGCTCAGCTGCGCTGGCTGCACGATAGCATGCCAAAACGGTATTACCGGCTTTGGCGTAGCGGCTAGCTAATTCAAGACCAATGCCTTTGTTCGCGCCGGTGATTAAAATGGTTGTCATGATCGTTTCCTTAATGTTGATGAAAGAGATAGCAACTAACATGTGGTAATTATCGCCCAGCGATAAAAATAGCCGTTAGAGCGGGGAGGGCAGCCATATTACTTACATAAGTAAATAAGCACGTCATGTGTTCCATTTCCTCGCCGGCGTATTTGCGTATAAAGGCAGCCACTCACTCAAAGTTTTTACTCCACAGCACGCACTCATCTGTAAATACAAGCTGCTAGAATAGAACTGCAAATTAATTGGGTTATTCAGTAGTGCAATCATTCTAGGGGCTATATCCCAAGCCGCTATATTCCAAACTGTCAAATTCCAATCTGTCACATTCAACGCTGACAGGTGCCAACATCAAAGCCACATTACGGCGCCGCGTGAGGGGGGGCGCTTCTTTATCGCTGATCACAGCTACAAGCCTACAGCGCAGTATCCGCTGGGGCGTTAGTTGATTGTCACCGCATCTATCATCGATACCTAGCTGATAACGCCTGCGAAGGAATTAAAAAAGGCGCCGTAAGGCGCCTTAATAACTCAGATAAATGTCAACAAACTTCGCACGTGTTTAATCGTTTTGCGAGGACATGCCTTTCATGTATTTAAACAAGTCGCTTTTGGTCGACAACAGTAGTGTAGTTCCGTCATCAATCAACGTTTCGTAAGCAGCCATAGTGCGAGTAAATTCGTAGAACTCTACAGCTTTAGTACTTTGATTGTATGCAGTAGCATAAATCTCCGTGGCTTTCGCATCGGCAAGTCCTCGAATTTCTTCCACTTCTCTATAAGCTTCAGACTGAATTTTGTTCAAATCCCGCACTCTGTTGCCGCGGATTCTGGCGGCTTCACCATTACCCTCAGACAAAAATCGTTCAGCAATTTGACGTCGCTCACTGATCATACGGTCGTAGATTTTTGGCCGAACACTTTCATTATAGTTGATTCTTTTAAAGCGAATATCCAATAATTCGATACCAAAAACACCAACTTTTTCTGCCGCTGCGTTGAATATCTCTTGTTCAACCAATTTCCGACCTTTGATAATGGGCACTAGGCTACCGATATCGGCATTTTGCTCGGTGGCAACTAGCGTAGCATCACGCAGAGGCACTCTATCTTTAGTGGTGCGAATAATTTCTATTAGCTCGTGTTTGGCCACAGCATTACGGGTCTCGCTGCCCAGAATATCATCTAAGCGCGACTGCGCGCTGCGCTCATCCCGTAGCCTTAAGAAGTATTGCAGTGGATCAACTACCCGCCAGCGAGCAAACAGGTCTACCGAAATATACAGTTTGTCTTTGGTTGGCATATCAGAAGGGGCACCGTCCCACTCTAATACCCGCTTATCAATAGGGTTAACCTCTTGGATGAAGGGCGTTTTGAATTTCAGCCCTGCCTCTGTTACTGGCTCGCCAATAGGTTTACCAAATTGGGTGATGATAACCTGCTCAACTTCGTTGACGGTATAGATCGAGTTCAATAATACAAATGCACCGAGACCGAGCACCACTAAGCTGGCAATACCTTTAACACCACTCATTGTTTCGCTCCTTTTTGGCTACCTAAGTTTAATAGCGGTAATAAACCACTCATTTCATCGTCTACCAGCACCTTAGTTTCTATTCTTGGCATAACCTTCTGCATGGTTTCAATATAAATACGGCGACGGGTAACCTCTGGTGCCTTGCTGTACTCAGTAAACAGCGCATTAAAACGCGCCACATCACCTTCGGCTTCGTTGATACGTTTAAGCCTGTAACCGTCTGCCTCTCGAATACGCTGGTCTTTTTCACCCTCGGCAAGAGGAATAACCTTGTTATAGTCACGACGCGCTTCGTTGATCAGCTTCTCTTTAGACTGCTGGGCCTGGTTAACCTCGTTAAAGGATTCTTGTACCGGCCTAGGTGGATTGATATTTTTAAGCTGTACCTGATCGATGCTGATACCCATCACGTATTTACTAGACAGCTCCTGCATCTTGATCAAAGCTTCAGATTCTATTTCCTGACGGCCGATGGTCAGCACTTCGTCAACCGTGCGGTCACCAACCACCTCACGCATCACTGACTCGGAGACATAACGCAGGGTCTCGCCGGGCTCGCGCACTTCAAAGAGGAATTTGACCGGCTCGGCAATCCGGTACTGGACTACCCACTCAACCAAGGCTGCGTTTAGGTCACCGGTTACCATTTGTGTTTCACGGCCACCGTCTCTAGAACCGGGGCTTTGATACGGGTCCCGTGCGCCAGCAGTGACAAAGCCAAACTCTTGCTTGAGCTGACGTTTAACCGGCACTATCGTCGCTTTATCAATACCCAGTGGAAGTTTGAAATGTAAGCCCGGGGGTACTTCGGTTAAATACTTACCAAAACGTTGCACTACCGCAACTGAATCACTGGGCACGGTATAGTAGGCCGACCAGATGCTCAGGCCAACGATGATAAGCAGTAGCACTGAAAAGATACCTCCAGCACCACCTTTTCGACCGCCACCGCTACCGGTGGGGCCTCCACCGAAGAAGAGGCCTTTGAGTCGATTAATTGCATCGGCAATAAGTTGATCTAGGTCGGGGGGCGACTGCTGGGAATTATTTCCCCAGGGATTGTTGTTTGGTGGCGGCATTTAGGGAGCCTTTAATTGAATGCAGATACAATTATCTGCGCCCCATTATAGGGTGTCAGTTTTGGGCTTTGCAAGCCTGTATGTTGATTAAACAGGTAACCGCTTAGGCCACCGAAGATATAAAAATGACCTCGATCTTTCGTGATACACTCGACTGCAAATCC
>JBLHLU010000333.1:0-4251 GCA_047623385.1 Paraglaciecola psychrophila | reverse complement strand
CACAATCGGTAGGCTCAAACGCAGGTCAGCGCTGGCTACTAATATCAAAGCGGTGATGGTATACACACAGACAAACAACATGACATCCATCATTTTCATCACCGACTCGCGCACTGCCAATGCTGTTTGCATCACTTTAGTGGCGATACGACCGCTGAATTCGCGCTGGAAAAACGCATAACTCTGATTGAGTAAAAAACGGTGAGACTGCCAGCGAACCAACATTGGAAAGTTCCCCAACAGCGTTTGGTGCACCAACAATGATTGAAAAATAACCGCAGCAGGCATAAATAACAGCACAAAAATAGCCATCATTGTCAGTGTCGGCCACTGCTGTTCGATAAACGTGTCGGGGTCGCTAGCTGCCAGCCAGTCGACCAATTGCCCCAAAATAGCAAATAACAGCGCCTCTCCGACTGCGGTCAAGGTAGTCAATACCGCTAACAGCAGTAGATGGCGTTCTATGCCGCGGCAGTAATGACGGCAGAATCGGTAGATGCCGGTGGGCGGCTGCTCGGGGGGCTCAGAGGGAAAGGGGTCGATCAGTTTTTCAAAATAGCTAAACATTAATGGCCAAGTCCTCGGCCGTGGCCGCTAGCGCCGACAACCGCCGTCTCAAAACTAAGACAGTGCCAATCGCGGCGGTAATTATCGTCGCCCCGGCGGCATTTCCGCGGTGCTATGTGTTATATTCGCCGGCCAAACTAGCACGGCACAGAAACACTGTAAATACTATCTACCAAGGAGATTTTCATGGGTTTTGCACTATCCGATATCGAGCTAAGCAGTTCCGCCTTCGCTGCGGCCAGCGCTATTCCAACTAAATTCACTGGCGAGGGCGAAGACGTCTCCCCTGCCCTGGACTGGTCTAACACACCGACCGCTAGCCAGTCCTTCGCCATTATCTGTCACGACCCCGATGCGCCGCTAGTTACCGCCAAAGGCAATTACGGCTTTGTACATTGGGTTTATTATAATATTCCCGGCGGCATTAGCTCGCTGGCGGAGGCTTGCTCAAACTACACTCAGGGCCGTAACGATTTCGGCAAGCAGAGCTATGGCGGCCCGATGCCACCCAACGGCCACGGAACCCATCACTATTATTTTTGGTTGTTGGCTTTTGATCAAATATTGGATCTGGCACCGGGTTTAAGCATGCAAGAATTGCTGGCCAGCACCGAAGCGAATCTTATTGGCATGAATCGGCTGGTTGGCAACTACCAGCGCGATTGATGACACCCTTCGGCCATAATATTTTCAGCGGCTGGATTGTCGCACTGTGGGCGACTGACAAACCTAGTTGTAACACTGGCTACTGCCTAAGTGCTGGCCATACTGCGAAGTAAGAAGCCGACCGATAACAAAATCGCGTTAGTCTCGCTACTCCATAAACAAGTTACCCTTCAGACCAGCCAACGCCCTCTGGGTTGTTGGCGGCGGCGGTAATGCGTGTCCGGCCCCGGCAATGTCTGTTACACTACGCCTTGTTTTACTTACCCCGAGCACACCGTGACCGACACTAATTTTTCTTCCCTGTCTCTACCTGCCGATCAACTCGCAAACCTTGAACGACTGGGCTACAAAAGCATGAGTCCCATTCAGGCCAGCGCACTGCCGCTGGCAATGAACGGCGTAGACTTAATTGCTCAGGCAAAGACCGGTAGCGGCAAGACTGCGGCCTTTGCCATTGCCCTAATCAATAATCTTGTGCCCGGCAATTTTAGCACTCAAGCGCTGGTATTGTGCCCTACCCGAGAACTTGCCACCCAAGTGGCGAAGGAGATAAGGCGACTGGCGAGCTATCGGCAGAACATTAAGGTGGTCACTCTTTGTGGCGGCCAGTCAATCGGGCCGCAAATTGGCTCGTTAGAACACGGCGCCCATATTGTGGTGGGCACCCCGGGGCGTATCAAAGATCATTTGCGGAAAAAAACGCTCATCCTCGGTACTGTCAAAGCGCTGGTGCTAGACGAAGCAGATCGTATGTTGGCTATGGGGTTTATCGATGATATCGAATGGATTATTGAACAGACACCTGCCGCCCGACAAACCTTATTATTCTCAGCCACCTACCCCGACGACATACTGGCACTCAGTGCCCGCTTTCAACGCACGCCCGAGCGGGTCAATGTAGAGTCGGTGGTTGACAGTGGGCAAATTGAACAGCGGTTTGTTTGCTGTGATCGGGCCGCCAAACACTCGTCACTGTTAGCATTGCTGGGTCACTATGCACCGGAATCGGCAGTACTGTTCTGCAATACTAAAGTGCAGACTAAAGAGCTGTGTCAATACCTACTGGGCCACGATATCAGTGCTCAGGCGCTGCACGGTGATTTGGAACAGCGTGACCGCGATCAAATTTTGTTGCAGTTTCGCCACCGCAGCTGCACCGTACTGGTCGCGACCGATGTCGCCGCTAGAGGCCTCGATATAGACGATTTGGCGATGGTAGTTAATGTCGACTTGCCGCGGGATTCAGACACCTATGTGCACCGTATCGGGCGCACCGGCCGCGCCGGAAAGTCCGGAGTGGCGCTCAGTATTTTCACCGACTCCGAACGCTATAAGTTCGATTCCATCGCCTCAGCATCTACGCAAGACCTACAGTGGGAGGCATTTGACTCACTGTCACTGCGTTCGCGATCGATAGCAGAACCGGCTTACCAGACCCTGGCCATCGCCGGAGGACGCAAGGAAAAAGTACGTCCCGGCGATATTTTAGGCGCGCTAACCGGTGAGGCGGGTATCGATGGCGGCGCCGTCGGCAAGATTGATATTACCGATTTTGTCGCCTACGTGGCGATAGAGCGACAGTTTGCTAGCAGGGCGCTGGGGCGACTACTTAACGGTAAGATCAAAGGAAGGAAGTTCAAGGTAAGAATACTGTAGCTAGAAATGGCATTGTAGTAGCGCTGTAGTAGCGCTGTAGTGTTAGCCACCATGCTTACTATAACCTCAACTACAGCAACAAACTGCACTGCAGTGTTCGGCCCGGCAGGTTGATATTCGCGCACTGCAACAGGTGTTTAGGCGTTTTTTTAATCGATTGTAATGATCGGTCGTGCTGCTGTTGTTATCGGGGAGTAGTTATCTTATAACTAATAGTGCAGAACCAACACTCCAGAACCAGTAATTCAAAACCAATGATTCAGAAACAGCAATTCAGATCTATCAATTCAGAATGATCACCTGAAAGTGATCACCTGAAACAGCCACTTGATAACAGTGTTATTCCGCTTTTGGCTTGTTGCTAATAGTGATATGCCTAGGACCAGCGACACTCTGCTGGCCACTGATGCCGGAATTAATATGATCGATTGCCCCGCCGGATTTCAAAAATGCTTCAGTCTGCTCCTCGATGGAGAATGAAGTTTCTACCGCTGCTGGAGCTTTCTTTTTACCGGTTGTTGTTGTTTTTACCGCCGCCATGTTAAGCCTTTAGTCGTTGAAATTGCACTATAGTATACCTTATTTTTATCCCCAATTGAGGACAAATTACAGCTATTTAACAAGTTTCTGTAGTAGCCAGCCTTTCGTCGACGTCAGCCTTCGACATAACAATACAGCGATCAGAACTGCTCGGCCAGTGACGCGTCTATAGCTGCTGCCGAAAATCTTTCAACGGCTACCCCAGTATTGTTTTCCGTCTTGACCCATGGTTGCTTCCTCTGCGGCGCTGGCATAAATACTCCTTGATTTCGCTGTAAAGCACTTATGGCATAGAGTAGAGCTCTTTGTTAAGCCGGTGAATTCACTGCCAAACTGTCGTAGCACCACCACAGGACGCTGAATAAGTAGCATTGCTTGAGTAGACGCCAGCTAGGCGGGTAACTGAATAGGCTGCGCAGTGATGTTCCCATGTCACGCCAGTGAGGCTAAGATTCATTGCAGGTGTAATCATAGCGCAGGCGGCGACCTTATTGCAGCATCAATCACAAGGTCAATCACAACGGTTAACCCAGAACCCGATATAGTGACCTCGATGAAAAAAATTGTATGCTCGCATTAATAATAATCGCAAAATAATCAACCGATCAAAGTATCCCATGGCGAGACAATTTATTGACTTATCACTATATTTGGAAAGTGACGTTATCTCGGATCCACCGGGGGCAAGACCCCATACTGAATATATAACCCGCCGCGACTCAGTCGATAGTATCGCTTCGTTCTTCCCTGGTCTCAGAGCCGATAAACTGCCCGACGGTGAAGGTTGAACGGGTGGAACTAAACACCCATAACGGCACCCAC
>JBLHLU010000332.1:0-4291 GCA_047623385.1 Paraglaciecola psychrophila | reverse complement strand
ATTTTCGGGAATTCGGTCTGCTCTGCTAACAGGGTAAGTAACCCGTTGAGGGTCCTATTTACCGGTGTCCGTGAGTCAGTTGAACAGAGCGAAAGCATTTATATAACGTCGCAGGTTAAAGCCGTTGTTAGTGCTTCATATCAGAGGGCGAGTGTTCGCTAACGGTTGAGCAGCAGACACTACTCGAAAGCTGTGCCGGTGGCTCACTTTTGAGCCACCCCCCATAGACCGGTATAACCAATAACGCGCTGGCCACGCCAGTGAATACGCCTGCCGCCGGGTCATACCATTCTTATACGGTGTTGCACAGCGGGACGTGAGTGCACCCCGAACCATTACATACCCGGCCACACGGTAATGTTGCTACCCTTTATCACTTCCTTCGTTTCTTCCCGGCACTGTGCTATTGGAACATCAGGCAGGCTACTGCTAGGTCTGTCACCGCTTTCGACAAGCTGACAGGGGTCAGATTATCGCTGCTTTGTGCCAGTAGATTACCGAGCGTATCGGCGTTTGAGCGCGTCATATCGCCATCGTCAACAGCTTTGCTAATGGCGCCATTGGCCTGCTTAATCAATACCTTTATCTGGCGTATATCGGTGTTAATAGCGGCCAATTCCGTTATTGGGTTCAGCGTACTGGCATTGGCACCGCGGGCCTGCGCAGCGCAAATAGCATCGCGAGCCAATAGGTCTAGCCGGATAGGTTTAAAGCGCGCAATACCACCGGTGATGTCAGTGGTTAAATCCGGATAAATAGCTTTGCCTACGGCGCGCCGTAAGGGTGAATGGGCGACATAAATACTGCCATCAGCGGCAACCACACTCATCGCCAGAGAATCTTCTCGACCTTCAGCGAAGTAGCGCAGCTTGCCTGTTTCTCGATCTAACAGGCCCATTCCCATATGCAGCATAAGAGTCTTGCCGAGCAATTTTTTGCCTCCGCCGATCATTATAACCACGCCGTTGGCGGTTACTGTTGCAGTCAAGGCGTTAGATTGCACGTCGACATTGGCATAACCGTTAAAGCCGGTTAGCTCAGCAGTCCAGGTCACAACGCCGCGATCACCCTTGTCGAGCAACTGGATCACGTCACTTGCGGTGACGGCGTACAGCTCATTATTATCCGCTGCCACCGTAATAGAACCCACCAGTGGCTCGCCCACATCCACCCGCCACACTTCGTTCAATTCGCTATCCAGCGCGATAACATTACCCACATTATCAGATACATATAGGCGGTGGCCGTCGGCACTGAGCGCTGGCGTTGAGCCGGTGCCGCCCTCGAAGGTCTTGCGGTTTAGTAGCTGAAATTCGTGACCACCCTTGCCGTCATCAATCAGGTCGAGGGCGTAAATCGCGCCGAGTTCGGATCTGCCATCTTCGTTGCCATCAACTGTATCTTCAGCAGTGGCAGCCATATAGATACGGCTAGTATCTGGATCGATACTGAAAAAGTTGGTCACCACCGCGCCGCCACCGTAAATATAATTCACCGCAGAAGAGAACAAGCTCAAGCCTTGATCGGTTTTACCGAAGGCTTTATCCATCAGCGGGTCGACTTTGTTAGTAATAAATTTGGGTATCTTAGTGCCGTTGCCGCTGACGGCAGGCGCGCCGGGTAGTTGTCCTATAGCTGCTATTAACTCACCGCTGCTGCGGCTGAAGGCGAATAATGCGCCCGCTTTGCTTATCGAAACCAGTGAGTCGGTGCGCGGGTGATAATTGAAACTATGAAATTTAATATTAGGCTTGGTACCATTCTCCGAGGGGGCAAGAGGTAAACCGGTGGCTTTGCTCCAGATTAAAGAACCGTCTGGCCGCAGGGCCATGACACGGTTATAACCAACAATATAGATGATTTGTGAGCCCGGATTGTTCGGATCGTTCAATATAAAGGCTGGGCTACTTGCTTGTATGTCGTTGTCTGCGGGTATCGCCCAACGTCGCTCGCCAGTTTGGCCATCGAGTGAAACCAGCACCACGCGCTCCCCATGATAGAACTGCGGGCTAAAGTAGAGATTGCCTTGGTTATCTAAAAGCGGTCCATTACCCACAAAATAAGCAGGCTCTGCAACCCAGTCGAGTTCAAACATCGGAGCGGCAACACCCCAGACACTGTCCGAATTGGCGACATTAACGTGAATGGCACTGAAAGTATCCGGTTCGGGGATAACATCATAATTGTGCTGTCCAGCGGCGCGAGCGCCTACCGGTTTCCATTGGGTTTTCTCCGGCGGGCCGAACACCTTGGGGTTATGAGGGCGCTCTGCTTCAATCAAGGTTTTAAACAATACCAAGGCAATAGCTGCAATCACTAACAAGGAAACCACATTTCGAGTGTTCATTTTCATATTCAATACTCTACTAAAATTAATACTGATGATTGGCTAGTCGGTGTTGATTTTTGATAGATGCTTTTTTTCATAGCACCTTGTTAATAGGGGATTTTTTGACAAAAGCTTCTATGAAAGAAGCCTTTTTTGAAAAACTGTCGCCGTTGTTGATAGTTTACCGATTCCCGTTATAAAAACGCCTAGGCTGCAAACTCAATGGCAGCCACTTACGCCACTGACTCCCTTCACCATAATGTTATCAGCTGCCCAGCATACTACCTGGTAACTATTCATCACTAATGCTTTCAAATTTATACTGTATTCGATTATAGTGATTAGCAGGTCGCTGAAGGAATCATTTGCGGCCAATCATTTGTAGCTAATAAGGTCTTCTAATGGGTTATAGCTAATGATTGCAGTTGAATCCAGGCCTGTATTCTTTGAGCGGTTTCGTCCAATTTATCGGTGAAGTGACAATAAAATGCAAATAAGTAGATTGCAGCGCGATCTTTTCAAACAGCTGATGGCTGAACTGGAAAAGGCAAAGGTGAGCCAGCACCAGCTGTTTTCCAATTCTACGCTGTCACCTTTGACTGAATCCGAGCATGGGCAACCCGTGCTTACTGGAGTGGAGCCACTGGTGTTGCTGGAGACTGCGGTAAAACTGACGAGAGATCCCTCGCTAATCTTTCGCCTGGGGCAGCACATTGGTATAGACAGTTACGGCACTTTTGGCTTCGCCTTAATGAGCTGCGCCAACCTCCGTGAATCGCTTAATCTGTTGCAACGCTATGGCACGGTGTTTTTTAAGCCCGGCTGGGAAAGCCAAAACCACGATGGCGGGCTATTGTTACGATTGAATATGACCCGAGGCACTCCAGCACAACAGCAACTGCTCGCCGAACTGTGCTTCTCACAGTTGAACACCATAGGCAGCTCCCTTTATCGAGGCCGGCTTGAAGGCGCTGAAATGCATTTCAATTTTCCCAAGCCCGCTCATGCTACCGGCTATCTCTCGGTTTTAAAGGCAGCAGTGCGATTTGACTGTGAATACAGTCAATTGTTTTTGCCGACCGAGGTTCTCGATACACCGGTTAGAACAGCAAGCCAATCTGAATATGTGGTCTTTCACCAGCAATGCGAAGAAATGCTGTGCAGTTTGAACAGTGTGGAGAAAACCACCACCGCGGTACGGCATCTGTTGATGCAATCTGCCGGTGACTTTCTCGATATTTCTCAGGTAGCAGCGCGTCTTCATGTTAGCGTTCGCACCTTGAGACGCCGTCTTACTGCAGAATCTACCAGTTTTAGAGCTACCTTCGACGAGATCAGGGCCTTACTGGCTAGAGAGTATCTCGCCGACACACAGCTGACGGTTGCCGAGATAGCACACCTGCTGGACTACAGTGAAACAGTGAATTTTCGCCGCGCATTTGTTCGCTGGAACGGTGTGAGACCGAGCGAGTATCGTCAGCAACAGACTGTTTGAGCAGGTACCTACCACACCCAAAGCCAGGGATTTCAAATTATACGCTCGGTCTATTGCGGCGCAGCGGCCAAAACAGGCATAGGGTCTTTGACAGCCTATACCGTTAACTATGGCCGAATATCATTCCTTGGCGAGGGCTGACTCCGAGTATTATGCTCCACACAATATTTGGGAGTACAGTCGATTTATCCGCATCACAAGCGTTGCGCTTTTAGCCTATGTTGTCTCGTTATCAGCAGTACCGGCGCGATAACAAGGTGGTGCCGGTGCCGACGGGTTATACCCAGATAAAACAATTGCTTTCCGATATTTTGTTGCAGTACCGCGACGCAACCCTTCTCTTTTTATTAACACTGTTATTGTTACTACCTTTTTATGTTGCCTATCGAATGAAGAGCACAATGAATAAAACACCCAGCTTATGATCACTAAGCGTGGCTGCTGTTGGATGTCTCTGGTGAATTTTT
>JBLHLU010000331.1:0-4294 GCA_047623385.1 Paraglaciecola psychrophila | reverse complement strand
AGTTTTAAAACGGTGTGCGCCGACAGCCTAACTACCCGCCCAAACAAGCTAACAAATACTCCCTATAGCAACAGAATCTTCCACCGCATTGACTACCTAATAAAAAGTGAAATGCACAAATTGATAACGCCGCTATGCTAGCCGAATGGCTTATTGACGACTGGCGCTAGCTGCAAATATCTACGGCTATAAAAAGAGCCTATCCGGTCAAAGTGCTGATTTTTTTATCCTGTTAAAAAAAAGAGCATAGATCATCAATATCAAGCCGCACCGCAGGCTGAAGTATTTTCGCTATAATCAGCTAGGTCAGCACTGTAGCCTTCGTTGCACTGCGCCAGCACACCGCTCAAAATGCATTTTGCATGTTCATCTCAAAGCCCGTAACATACCAGGCTTGTTAGCTTGCTCAATTGAACACTAACAACAACCATCATGGAATCCGGTGACAGGTATTTTAGCCTCAGTCCGGAGCTGTTCTCGCAACTGTGATTATTTGTCCATTGGGCCAAATAATAAGCCAGATACATGATTAAAGACTGTACTTGTTCGGGCGAGTGTACCCAGCTTGGCACAATCCAATGTCCTAGCACCTGAGCCGCATCCTGCTCTTGTGAACGCGACAAACGATCCGTGTAAGCTCCCTACCGCCTTGACCAAACCATCATCAGGGCGCTCAATGCGAGTTGTTATTCTATTATTGCTGTTGACCAGCTGTTCAGCTTGGTCAAATACCGAGCGCGACTACCTGCTTATTATTGCCTCCCAACGCAATGCCGAAGTGATCGCCGACGCCGCTCGAGTTTTTTATCAGGCCCACCCGCAGCGTGAAAAATTAGTCATCAAAGCGCGTAGCGATACCCAGCTGTCAGCTCTATCGGCCCAGCAGCGCCAACAACTGCTAGACCGCAGTCGCGCCGTTTTGGGTGTCGGCCTATACGGTTCCAGTGTTGCCAATTTACAATCACTACTCGATCGACCCGGCCGGTCTCAGCTACTGATCAGCAGTGACCACAGACTGGTAGCCATGAGCCAATTTGGCAGCGGCAGGTTATTTCCAGATTTGGCGCAAATGCGCGCAATCACCAAGGCCTTACCCGGCGACGACTTTCAGCAAGATGTGCAACAACAGCTCAGCCAGTACCCACTGCAAGCACCCTGGCTTATCGCTCGATCCTACTGGGCGGCCGGTGGCAGCGACAATACCGCCCAGCTCTACGGCTGGTTTTTTGCCGCGCTGGGCGAAACTATCAACTACAAACCCGCCAAACCCACTGCCCAACTGCACTGGTTTTACGACGGTGTCTTCCACGATCAGCTGACTGAATTTACCGCACAAAAGTCAATTATTGCAGTGATTGATCACGCCGGTGGCGGCAGACCCGCCGATGCCCAATTGCTGCGAGAACTGTGCCAGCAAGCCAGTGACGACTACCAACTACAGTGCCTGGGCGCGCTGGCCTACTGGGGCGAGGCCGGGGTAGAAGCGGCGCGGCAGCTGCTGCCACTCAAGTCGCAACTGGCGGCAGTGGTGATGCTCCAAGATTTTGTTATCGGCGGTGGCGAAGGCAGAGAAGCGGTAACCCAAATTTTAGGCCAACTGAATGTGCCGGTTATCAAGGCGATAAAATTGCGCGATCGAACGGCGATTGAACGGGTGCTGTCTGCTGACGGTCTGGCCCAGGACAAAGTCTATTATCAAGTGGCCATGCCTGAACTGCAGGGCGCCAGCCAGCCGCTGGTTATTGCCACCGCCGGCGCTGTCACTAACGAGCCCCTGACCGGTATTCGCGTGCAGGGAGTGGCGGCAGAGGTTGGCGGTATTCACTCGCTGTTGTCGCGTATCGATCGCTGGCGGCAGTTACAGCGCAAGAGTAACGCCGACAAGCGGCTCGCTATTATTTATTACAACCACCCCCCGGGCAGACATAATATTGGCGCTGACAATTTAGACGTGCCGGCATCGCTGTGGCACATTCTGAACCAGCTCAAAGCCGCCGGCTACGACACCGGAGAACTACCGGCGTCGCAGCTGCTGCTGCTGGACCTGATGCAGGCGCGAGGGGTCAATCTGCCGCGAGATGCCGCCGAACTGGAGAAAATGAGCGGCCTTATCGAGCGCATGTCGGCGACAGACTATGCTTCGTGGTTTGCCGAGCTGCCGATTTCGGTGCGCCAAGAAATGGAGCAGGGTCCCTTTGGGCTGCTGCACGAACAGTTGCTCGCGGCACTGCAGGCAAAACGGCCTGCGCTGGCTCAAGGTGCCCTCGATCATACGCTGGAAGAAATGCACCACTTACTAGAGGGTGTCGATCACCCCGGCAGAACACGGGCGCTAGCGCTGCTGGCACAATTGGAAGATTGTTATATCAAAGCGATTGCCAGCGCCCAAGCCAGTGCCTGTATGGATGGCGCCCCCGCCATCGTCAGCGCCCTGCAAAGCACCGGCATAGAAGGGCTCGGAGGCTGGGGCAAAGCACCGGGCAAAGTGATGACTTATCGCGGTGAGCTACTGCTGCCGGGCATCCGCTTTGGCAATATTTTTATCGGTCCACAACCGCCCCGGGGCTGGGAAATTAACGAAGAGCTGTTGCATGCTAATTTGGCCTTCCCGCCGCCACACCAATACTTGGCCTTCTACCACTTTCTGCGAGACCAGTTTAAGGCCGACGCGCTAGTACACCTGGGCCGCCACTCCACTTATGAATTTTTACCACGGCGCTCGGTGGGCCTAGCTGAGGATGACTATTCACGTATTGTCGCCGGTGACCTACCCAGTGTTTACCCCTATATTGTCGACGGCGTTGGCGAGGGTATTCAGGCCAAACGGCGAGGCCTAGCAGTAATGGTCGACCACTTAACTCCACCGTTGGCCAGCACCCCACTCTATGACGAACTGCTACAGCTGCGCCAATTAATAGAAAGTTTTGAGGCCAACCACGGCAATGAAGTAGTCGGCGCGCGACTGGTCGCTCAAATCAGAGAAAAAGTCGATGCCTTGGAGTTAAAAGAGGAACTGGCACAGGCTATGTCGGCGGAGCTGGCGATCATGGGTATTGGCTTTGATGAGGTCGACGACGACATGATGGTGCACGAAGTCGGCCACTACCTCACCGACCTACAAGAGCGTTTTATGCCGCTGGGACTCCATATATACGGTAAAAACTGGCAGCAAGATGCGATAGAAATGATGCTTACCTCGATGCTCTCCAAAAATGACAGCGCCGAGGATGCCAGTCAGTATCGGGCCAAACTAGAAGCCTCACCCGATGCGGAAATGGCTGCACTCATCAACGGTCTTAATGGCGGTTATATCGCACCGGGCCAGGGCAATGACCCTATTCGCAGCCCTGCCAGTTTGCCCACCGGCCGCAACTTTTACGCCTTAGACAGCAGTCTTATTCCCAGCCGCGTGGCCTGGGAACTGGGCCAGGAGATGGCCGCCTCCGCCCGCAGCAATAACAGCCAGAATAAGGATAAGAGTGAGGCGCTTATTTTATGGGCCTCGGATGTGGTTAGAGATGAGGGCGTAATGATCGCCTTTGGTCTGGACATGCTGGGCTTAGAGCCGGTGTGGAATAGCCGGGGTTTAGTCAAAGGGCTGCAACATCAAACCACAGCAGATCAGCAGCAACGCCCACGCCGCGATATCGTTTTCACCACCTCGGGTCTGTTTAGAGATTTGTACGGCCAGCAAATGCTATTGCTCAACCAGGCCACGTTAATGGCCTTGGATGCTAGTGCCGACACTATTCGTCGCGACCATCCGGCACTGAGCCTAGCCTTAAGCACCGCTCTGGAAGGCCTGGGTAAACAGGCTATCGGCGGTACGCAGTCGCTTGATGACAATCAACTGGCCGCCCACTGGGTAAGCCAAACACGAGATTTAATGGCTCAGGGAAGCACCCCAGACAGCGCCGGCGTACTGGCTAGCCTGCGGGTTTTTGGCGATGCCCCGGGCAGTTATGGCGCTGGTATCAATCGTCTGGTAGAGCGCTCTGGCGCTTGGCAAAAACGTGATGAGCTGGCCGCGGTGTATATTCGCCGGCTGGGCCACAGTTATGGCGCGTCGGGCTTTGGTGTGCCGGCACAGGCAGCTTTTGAAAAGGTATTGGCTAGTGTTGAGAATACCTATTTTGGCCGTTCCAGTAATCTCTACGGGCTGATTGATAACAATGACGCCTTCGATTATTTAGGTGGCCTGAGCCTAACCGTTGAGATGTTGACCGGCGCGCCACCGAATAATTTTGTGATTGATCACGCCGATCCTAAAAACGTAAAAACCCAACCGCTAGCA
>JBLHLU010000330.1:0-4322 GCA_047623385.1 Paraglaciecola psychrophila | reverse complement strand
AGTGTAACTACCTTGTTTAAGTGTGGGCAGCTAGCAACCGCTCAAGCTCAATAATAAAACGATTCATCGAGGCTATAAAAACAGTTTTTCAATCGACTCAGTAAAAATTCCTGCGTAAATTTCAGTGTTGTATGTACTGCGCCAAGCGGTCTACCTATTCGATCATAAACTTGGTTGTCGCCAGTTCCAAATAGACATTGTCCATTTTTTCGCTGGCTATATTGCCCAGTAGATAACCTTCTTTGCTGCCTCTTCGGTTGCGACAGCTTCCGTCTTTTGGTCGTTTTGCGAGTAACGCTGTTTAGCGAGTCGAGGACGTTGCTAGTTTAGATAATGTTGTAAATTTCTTATGAGTAGTTGACCAAGGTACTGAAACTCTCTCAGCGGTTACGCCAAGACTTGCTGGTTAGAGGTTGTTTTTCGTTGCACGTTTCACCGAACCGATCCAGCGCCAATAACGGGTCTTCTTCGGTGGCTAATTGGTCAATCTGTTTCAACTCAGACGTTATTGATTTGTCGTCCATCCAAACCTCCTACTGCAACGAGTTGCGAACCCTATATACGGTGTATAGCTGGATCTGGGTCTCAGGGAAGGAGGAACCAATCGCGTCGCGCAGCCTTTAAAACCCATCTACACGGACAATTAGGATATTCTTTACACCACGATTTTGAGACTCTGTGAACACACAAATCAGAACTTGCCGCTTTTATTTTCCGATAGCCACAGGCCCAATAACTATTCGTGCCCCTCGATGTTGATACCCACGACGAGATAAAACGCTTTGTTGATGGCGATCTTGTCCTGTCGAATGTTGATAACCCTATAGTCAAGATAAACAATAGAGTAGATCGGATCGAGCGGCTGCGTCCGTCACTTGATGAGTTGCTCAATAACCGCACTGCTAACTCTGGAGACAAGGGGCGTAGACACATCGGCGTTACTTAAGTTTTTGAAGGTTGCGACGATCTCGCTCGTCGTTTTCTGCTGGGCACAGGGGAAAATAATCTTGTTAGTTATCGAAGTAAATTGGCGCTGGTGTTTCTTGACCTGTTGCGGTTCGACACTGCCCACCCGGCGCAGGGCGTATCTTGCTGCAACTCAGCCGCATCTATTGGTAGCCTTTTGTTGGTTGTGCCGTTACGGCAATTATCTGCATGGTTAGGGGTGCCCTTGCCATAGACTAAATAATCCTTAAGCGCCGCATTCAGTGCTGCCTTGACTGTGATCTTGCTTGGCATCTGACTGAATGACTTGCGATAGGCATCGGTTATGATATTTTTGCCTGTTGCCTGGGCAAATACTTGAAACTCTGATTTCATCGTCATCATCCTGCCAACAGCTACGCATAGGCCAATAATAGGCGATTACAGAGAGTTCGTTACCGGGTCGATTGTTTTGCAAATGACTCTATAAGTCCTTACATTAGATAATTTTTTAGCCGAACTAAGGAGATGATTACGTGTATACGATACCGGAAATTGGTAATTTTAGTGATGAAATGACCGCTTGGCGCCGGGATATTCACGCGCATCCTGAGCTGGCCTTCGACGAACATCGTACGGCAAAGTTTGTCGCTGAGAAATTGCGGGAATTTGGTCTAGAGGTGCACGAAGGACTAGCGGGAACAGGTGTGGTTGGTACCCTGCAGCGAGGTGGTGGTAATCGAGCCATCGGGCTGAGGGCCGACTTAGACGCGCTGCCTATTGTTGAAGCCAATGATTTTTCCCACAAATCGACCAATCCTGGGGTGATGCATGCCTGTGGTCATGACGGTCATACCTGCATGCTGTTGGGCGCGGCAAAATACTTGGCGGGCGAACCCAATTTTGAAGGGAAGGTGCATTTTATATTTCAGCCCGCTGAAGAAAATGAAGGCGGTGGGCGAGTTATGATTGAAGATGGGCTGTTTGAATTGTTTCCGGTTGACGCAGTATACGGTATGCATAATATACCGGGTATTGAGGTGGGTAACTTCGCCATACGCCCAGGGCCGATGATGGCTGCCTTTGATATTTTTAAAGTCACTGTGAATGGGCGTGGGTCCCATGCAGCGATGCCACATCACAGTATTGACCCGATTATTATTGGCGCCAAAATTGTCGAAGCCTATCAGACAATCGTCAGTCGTATGGTCGATCCACAGGAGCCCGCGGTAGTCAGCGTGACTCAGTTTCACGGCGGTGATGCCTATAACGTTATTGCCGATACGGTTGAGATTAGTGGTTGTACGCGCTGCTTTTCTACCTCGATGCAGGACTTCTTTGAGCAGCAATTACAAACTATAGCGGAAGGCATAGCCAGTGCTTACGGTGCTACTGTTAGTTTCCACTACGAGCGCCGCTATCCACCTACAGTCAATTCGGTTGTGGAAACGGATGCCGCCGCTCAGGCTGCCATTAAAGTAGTCGGTGAGGAGAATGTAAACTTAAATCCGACGCCAGCGATGGGCTCGGAAGACTTTGCCTATATGCTGCTGGAAAAACCGGGTGCCTACATATGGATTGGCAACGGCCGAGGTGAGGGCAGTTGTATGGTACATAACGCGGGGTACGACTTTAATGATGAGATTTTGCCTATTGGTGCAAGTTACTGGGCACGATTAGTCGAATCGCAGTTGCCTATCCTTACCTAGCGGGACTCTGTTTCACGGGCAGCGAAACCATGATGTGCTGTGTTAAGGTATGCGAGTTAACGATAATAAATATTTTTTTAATAAAAAACTTTGCAGGAGTAATGTATGGCTGATGTATATATTGTCGAGGCTTGTCGCAGCGCCATTGGTAAACGCGGTAAGGGCTTGGCTGGATTGAAACCTGCAGATTTGTTGGGTGCTGTTCAATTGGCGGCGCTCGAGCGCAGTGGTATCGCCGCGGAGAACATCGACCAGGTTGTCGGTGGCTGTGTATCGCAAGTGGGTGAGCAGACCTTCAATATCGCAAGAGTGGCTTGGTTGTCCCAAGGCTTGCCTATAGAGGTTGCGGCCACCACCGTCGATGCGCAGTGTGGTTCCAGTCAGCAGGCCACTTCGATGGCGGCGACTATGATAGCCGCTGGGGTCGAAGACATAGTAATGAGTTGCGGCATCGAGATGATGAGCCGGATACCCTTAGGCTCGGCCTCGGCTGGGAGCTCTCCCATGGGTGAGAACTATGCCAAGCATTTTCAGCCGACGAGCCAGTTTATGGGCGCGGCGATGATTGCCGAAGAGTATCAAGTAACACGTGCCGACACCGACCAGTTTGGCCTGGAAAGTCAGCAAAAAGCGATACAGGCCTGGCAGCAAGATCGTTTTAGTCGCGAGATTGTCGCTATTGAAGCGCCGGTATTGAACGAAAAGTTTGAGCCGACCGGCGATACGAAAGTCATCGATCGCGACGAGGGGCTGCGGGCTACTACTCTGGAATCGTTGCAATCGCTGAAGCCGGTACCGGGTCAAGAGATACATACCGCCGGCAGTAGTTCACAAATATCCGACGGCGCTGCGGCGATCATTATGGCTTCCGAAAAGGCCTGCACTGACTATCAGTTAAAACCAAGGGCCAAAATTGTGGCGACAACTATAGTCGGTGTCGACCCGGTTAGTATGCTAAAAGGGCCGATCCCTGCTACTCGCAAAGTGCTGCAGCGGGCCGGGCTTACCATTGATGATATCGATATCTTCGAAGTTAACGAGGCTTTTGCCTCAGTGGTGTTGGGTTGGCAGAGAGAGTTGGCTATCGACCCGGCTAAGGTTAACGTCAACGGTGGCGCAATTGCACTAGGCCACCCTACTGGTAGCACCGGTGCCCGGCTGATAACGACTGCTCTGCATGAGTTGGAGAGGACAAAGGGTCGCTACGCTTTGATCGCGATGTGTTGTGGTGGTGGTTTGGGTACCGGTACTATTATTGAACGTCTCGACTAAGAGCAAGGAGCGCATTGAATACTTCGGTGACTAACAAGGCCGTTGTGTCACCGCTGGCCGGCGCCTAAGTAACCGCGTAAACTGTGGTTGCATTGGCGACGTTAACGCCGCCGCGTCGATAGATCGGTAGTAAGTTGCTATTTGTCTTCAACTCGAACCGCCAGCACATCGCAAGAGGCGCCGTGTAAAACGCCGTTTGCCGTTGAACCCAGGATGAGTGCTAAGCCGTGACGACCGTGGCTGCCTACAATAATGAGTTGGGCACCGAGTTCTTCGGCGGTACTGTGGATCTCACTCTCTGGTCGGCCAATGACAATGTGCTGATTTTCGATGGGGATATCGTATTTTGAGGCAAAGGCAGACAGCTGTGATTTTGCCTGTTTTTGAATTTCGTCTTGGATTCCGGAAAAATCCATG
>JBLHLU010000329.1:0-4349 GCA_047623385.1 Paraglaciecola psychrophila | reverse complement strand
CCGATGTTGCCGAAGAACTCGACCGACTCGATACACATCTCATCGAAGTCCGCCATATTCTTGGCCAACAGGGCACCATTGGTAGAAGACTTGACTTTATGATGCAAGAGCTCAACCGGGAAGCCAACACCCTGTCCTCCAAATCACTCACCAGTGACACCACTCAAATTGCAGTATCACTAAAAGTATTGATCGAGCAGATGCGCGAACAGATCCAGAATATAGAATGAGAAACCCTCACCCTGAGGACATTCATAAAACTCTAGGCACTGACTAAATCAGTGTAGCTACAACAAGTAGTTACAACAAATAGGTAAATATTAGAGCTTTTTGACAACGACCACACTAAGGCTCGGGCAGATGTCCGAGTTCAATCGATATTGCTTTTCCCGCTTCAACTAAATCGGCAATCCACGTGTGTTTGCGACGCTCCATTGGTGCCGATAGCGAGAGTCCGGCGATGATGTTGCCAGATCTCCCATATAACAGCACACCAATACAACCCACGCCAATTTCGGCTTCCTCATCATCTAAGGCATAGCCGCGTTGAATACTGGTCAAACACTCATCGGTAAGGGCGGGCAAAGAAGAGAAGGTGTTGCGTGTGTAGGCTGGCAGGTTAGTCCGCTGGGCGTAATTTTGTATCTCGTTTGCGCCACTCATACCCAGTATTAGCTTACCTACCCCAGTTACATGCAACGGCGCTCGGCTGCCAATTATCTGCTGTACATGCATCATGCGGTTAGACGTCACCTTTTCGAAGTAAATCACTACATCGCCTTCGCGAATCGTCAGGTTTATGGTCTCGTCAAACTTGTCTCGCAATTTTTTCATGTAAGGCAAGGCCACTGCACGAATATCGACATCCGCATGTTGACGATTAGTCACTTGTAAGAATCGTTGTCCAAGTTGGTAGTCACCGCTTTCGTGGCGATCAACAAAGCGGTTAGCGATTAAGGCGTGCAAAATTCGATGTACCGTAGAGGGGTGAAGGCCGGTCTCGGCACTCAGTACTTTTAACTTCACAGGTTTTGAATAGCGAGAGATTGCATCAAGCAACAATGCAGCGCGATCAATGACCTGAATGCGAGCTTCTGGTTTCGAGTTATTGGTAGACATTACACTTACCTGACCTATATAAAGAAGTAAAAGAGTTGATAACTTATACTACACATACTTTCATATTATGGTAATGGATTAATAATATTTCATAATGCGGTAAATTAATTATTTCTAATAAAAAAACCCGTTGTTTATCAATCATATAAAATAATGCAATCCGAACAACCAATTATTTTCACATTGTGAAATCATCTCACATTGCGGAAATACAAATATACTTTTATGGTGGAGTCATATCACTGACAGACGCCTGACCTAAACACTAGGGCAATGCCATATACACAATAAATGTCAGAACCTTCAGGAGTTAATCAAAATGTCTGATCAAAATCCGATTTTTATTCCAGGCCCAACAAATATCCCCGAGCGCTTATTGAACGCGATGCACGTGCAGACTCGCGATCATCGTTCACCGGATTTTGCGGCTACTCTTGCTCCGGTCCTAAGTGACTGTAAACGTATCTTTGGCACCGATAGCGGCGAAGTTATTATCTTTCCATCAACGGGGACGGGCGGCTGGGAAGCGGCAATTTGTAATACGCTATCTGCCGGCGACAAAGTGCTCATCGCGCGCTATGGCATGTTCTCTCATCGTTGGATCGACCTTTGCCAGCGCCATGGCTTAGACGTTGAAATCATTGAATGCCCCTGGGGCAGTGGTGCGCCGGCCGATCAGTTTGAGGCCCGACTCAGAGCCGATAGCGCCCACGATATTAAAGCAGTATTAGTGACCCATAACGAGACTGCTACCGGTGTGCGCAGTGACATTGGTGCTGTTCGAGTTGCTATGGACACTGCCAACCATCCTGCTATGTTGTTCGTTGATTGCGTCAGCTCACTGGCTTCTATGCCGTTTCAAATGGATAGCTGGGGTGTAGATATCGCTATATCGGGTTCACAGAAAGGCTTTATGCTAGCCACAGGGATGGCCATTTTAGCGGCAAGCCCAAAAGCTCTAGCAGCAATGACGAGCGCACAGCTGCCACGTGCCTTTTTTGACTTCCGCGATATGATGACCGCTAACGTTAGTGGGGGATTTCCATATACACCCCCACTACAGTTGATTTATGGCTTAAAAGAAAGCTTGGCAATGCTCTTTGAAGAAGGCCTAGATAATGTCTATGCTCGCCATTTTCGACTCGCCGAAGGTGTGCGCTTGGCAGTAGCGGCCTGGGGCTTAACTTTGTGCGCTAATTCGCCCGAACTCTACTCCGATACGGTTAGTGCTATTTACGTGCCCGAGGGGTTTGATAGCAACCAGCTAACCGAGCACGCCTTCAATAAATATGGCGTCTCTTTTGGTATTGGCCTAGGCGAGATGAACACTAAGGCCTTTCGTATCGGCCACTTAGGCTCACTAACCGAGGTAATGGTGCTGTCTGGTTTGGCCACCATCGAGATGGCGATGGCTGATTTGAATTACCCAATTCAGCTGGGCACGGGTGTTGCCGCCGCGCAAGAGTATTATCGCCAGACCGCTAACCCAGTTGCTGCCTGCTAACTAACTCATCATAAATAATTTTCGAGGTATTCTATGAGCAGTTCAAACGAACACAAAATGACTATTCCGACCTACGATGACGTCTTAGCGGCACATGAAAGGATCAAGCCCTATATTCATGAAACACCTATTCTTACATCGCGTTTTTTAAACGAGCTGAGCGGTGCCGAACTTTTCTTTAAGTGTGAAAACTTTCAAAAAGCCGGTGCTTTTAAAGTTCGTGGCGCCTGCAATGCGGTATTTGGTTTGGATGATGAAACCGCTGCTATTGGCGTTGCCACGCACTCATCGGGCAATCACGCACTGTCGCTATCCTATGCGGCGGGACAGCGCGGTATACCCGTTACCGTGGTGATGCCTCACACCGCACCTCAAGCCAAAAAAGATGCGGTTATTGGCTATGGCGGTACCATCGTTGAATGTGAGCCTTCGACGACTTCTCGCGAGGCCATATTTGCAGAGGTAGTCGCTAAGTCTGGCGCTGACTTTATCCATCCCTACAATGATCCACGAGTTATTGCCGGACAAGCTACCTGCTCTAAAGAGCTACTCAGTCAGGTTCCAAACCTGGATGCGGTGATCGCGCCTATTGGCGGTGGTGGCATGATCTCCGGTACCTGTCTGACCGTGTCTAACATCGCACCTGACGTCAAGATTTATGCGGCTGAACCGCTTAACGCCGACGACGCTGCACGCTCATTTCGAGCCGGCTATATCATCGCCGACGATGCGCCACAAACAATAGCCGACGGTTTAAAAGTACCCCTCAAAGATTTGACCTGGCATTTTGTCAGCAACCATGTAACTGACATCTTTACCGCTACCGAAGATGAAATTATCGAGGCGATGAAGTTAACGTGGAAACGCATGAAAATAGTCATCGAACCTAGCTGTGCAGTTCCGCTGGCGGTGATTCTAAAAAATCCTGAAATTTTCAAAGGCATGCGCGTCGGTGTCATTATTACCGGCGGTAATGTTGATCTCGACACGCTTCCATGGCTCAAGAACTAATACTAATATTTAATTGGAGAAACAAAATGTCATCATTAAACAGTTCTGAAAAACTTGAAGTTGGCTACAACGTACCAGCTCTTCCCGGCATGGACGAGGCCGATATTCAAACCCCTTGCCTAGTTGTCGATTTAGATGCACTCGAAAAAAACATCCGCACTATGGGGCGATATGCAAAAGAGATGGGCGTACGTCATCGCGTCCACGGCAAGATGCACAAGTCGGTTGATATCGCACTGTTACAGGAAAAGCTTGGCAATAGCTGTGGTGTCTGTTGTCAAAAGGTCTCTGAGGCTGAAGTCTTTGCTCGCGGTGGCATAAAAGACGTGCTGGTATCCAACCAGGTTTGCGCACCTGCTAAAATCGAACGCCTCGTCAATATACCCAAACTCGGCGCACGCACGCTTTGTTGTGTCGATGATATGGAAAATGTTGCCAATTTATCCGCGGCAACACAAAGGCACGGTACCGAAATCGAATGTTTGGTCGAGATCGACTGTGGCGCTGGCCGCTGTGGTGTACAAGCGGGTCAGCCAGTGGTTGATCTTGCACTAGCAATTGATGCGGCACCAGGACTCAAGTTTGCTGGTATTCAGGCTTATCAAGGCGCTATGCAGCATCTTGAGAGCTTCAGTGAGCGCCAAAATAAAACTGCCATTGCAGTTGAGATGGTTTCACGCACCGTCGAGATGCTCAAGAGCGAAGGACTAGAGTG
>JBLHLU010000328.1:0-4364 GCA_047623385.1 Paraglaciecola psychrophila | reverse complement strand
AAGTATCAGCCCTAGTGACAGCTATAGCGCGGCGTAGTCTATTGGTTAAATAATTCACAGCTGCCATGCGCCCATCGAATGTGTTGGGTAAAAAGAAATGAATGCTCTGGGTTGGCGGGTAGGGCAAACGAGTTGGCAGTGCCCTGTTTGCTGCAAGGCGCTGAAAAGTCTTAAAGCCGTGCCTCTTTTATCCAAAATACGATAATATAAGGTATCTTAATAATCATAATAGAGGATCTTACTGTGGCGCGTTTGTGGGTAAAAGTTTTACAACTTTCAATAATGGCGGTTTTTGTAGCGGCCTGTAGTAGTGCCGTGCAGCAACCGGGAACGACCACTACAGCGCAGTTGGCTAACGGTTGGAATAGCTTTGCGCCGGGAGCTGATACCAGCTGCTCTGATGGCAGCCCCTATCGATTTTTTGTTCGTCCCGGTGCCGCCGATAAACTGTTAATTTACCTGGACGGCGGCGGTGCCTGCTGGACCCGAGAATCCTGCGACCCGAGCATGAGTCCCAGTTATACCCAGGTTATTGCCGATGATTTTGAGCCCCGAGCCTTCGGTATATTTAACTTTGATAACCGCGACAATCCCTTTGCCGACTACACCGTAGTGATGGCACCCTATTGTACTGGGGACGTGCACCTAGGCCAGCAGGACACGGTTTACCCGTCGGTCAAAGAGGGACAGGAACCACTGACTATTCAGCACCGAGGACGCACTAATATGCAAGCAGTGCTGGATTGGACCTATAAAAACGTCGCAGCGCCTGCGTCGGTATTTGTCGCCGGTTCATCGGCTGGTGCCATTCCTTCGCCTTTTTACAGCGCGATAATTGCCAACCATTATCCCCTAGCGAAAGTGGCTCAATTGGGTGATGGTGCCGGTGGTTATCGTAATATCAACAATACAACGCGGCCCGACGAGCAGTGGGGCACGTTCAAATTTCTCAACAATGAAGCCGGTTTTGAGCAGGTTGCCGAAGAGAGCTTTAATTACGAAGCGCTGTATATTGCCGCGGCCAAAGCACACCCTGATATCGTATTTGCACAATACGACACCGCCGAAGACAGTGTGCAAAAACAATTTCTTACTATGGCCGGTATTCGCGATATTTCACTATTGGACTCGCTGCAAGCCAATCAGCGAGATATAGCACAGCAGGCCGACAACTTTCGTTCGCTGATTGCCGGCGGCAGTACTCATACCGTATTACGGCGACCTAAATTTTACGCTTATGGCGCACAAACAGTGGCGGTTAGGGATTGGGTTGCCGACCTAGCTAACTTTAATGATGTTGCCAGTTTTACCTGTGAGCAATGCGCTGAGACAACCTATGCCGGTGCTCCCTTACCTGCCGGTTTGGCAGCGCTGTGGCGTTCTTGGGAACATCCAGAGCAAGCGATTGAGCCCTTCAAGATCTTCGACAATGTGTATTATGTCGGTATTGACTGGGTCGCCGCCTATCTCATTGATACCGGGGAGGGGCTTATCTTAATTGATTCCCTATACGGTTCTTGGTTGCAACCCTTGATCGGTAATATCATCAAGCTAGGTTTTAACCCCGCCGATGTTAAATATGTCATCAACACACACGGTCACTTCGACCACGCCGGTGGATCGAAATACTTTCAGTCGGTATACGGCGCCAAGATTGTAATGAGCGCCGAAGACTGGGCCCTAAGTGAACAGCAACCGGCACTGCCTATGTTTTATATGCCAGTACCAGCGCGCGATATTGTGGCCGCCGATGGCGACGTTATTAGTTTGGGTAATACCGCCGTTACGCTGTTTAAAACTCCCGGCCACACCGAGGGTGTGCTGTCGCTGCGCTATCAGGTTAGTGATGGTGACAACCGCTACACGGCTATGACGTTAGGTGGTGTTGGACTCAACTTTGCAGGCGTTGAGCGCACAGAACGCTATATTCGTAGTTATGAGCGGCTGCAGTCTATGCAAAAGGGGGTTAGTGTCAGTCTGCCCAACCATGCGGCTATGGGCAATGTCTTGCAGCGTGCCCAGCTACTTGCAAAGCGCACGCCCGGGGCTGCACACCCCTTTGTCGATGCCGATGCTTATGCTGCACGGTTGGCAACATCCCTCGATAATGCCCGGGCCAAACTGGTTAAAGAAAAGGCCGGCAATGCGACCAGTGCCCTAGACGAATTACAAAAGGTTATTAAGAACTAGGGCGGCGCCCGGACATAAAAAAGGGCCTGTTGACGAGTCAACAGGCCCTAGCTTAGCTAATGTATACGCTTAGCCTTCAGCAACGCGGACAATTTGCTTGCCGAAGTTTTTGCCCTTGAGCAAGCCACGGAACAACTCAGGTGCATTGGCAAGGCCTTCACCAATGCTTTCGCGGTACTTTATCTTACCGTCCTTGATCCAGTCGCTCAATTGGGTAGTAGCTTCCAACCAGCGGTCATTCCACTCGGTGACCACAAAGAAACGGTGCTCCGGTACATTGTCTGCATCACCAAGAATATCGAAGGGCGTTCTTACTTTGGTAATATCTTCTGAGTTATAAGCCGAAACATAGCCGCAAATAGGTGCGCGAGAACCGGGATTAAGCAGTTTCGCTGCTGCTTCGCTCACGTCACCACCGACATTTTCAAAGTAAATATCAATCCCGTCGGGGCAGGCGGCAATCAGCTTTTCGTTAAAATCAGCAGCCTTATAGTCGATACACTCATCGAAACCCAGTTCGTCTTTTACGTAGGCACACTTCTCTGGACCACCGGCAACGCCGACTGCGCGCAGGCCTAAAATTTTGGCCATTTGCCCGACCACAGAGCCCACTGCGCCAGATGCCGCAGCTACCACTAGGGTCTCTCCCGCTTTCGGTTTGCCCACTTCCATCAGGCCCCAGTAAGCTGTGCGACCCGGCATACCGATAACACCAACGTGCATCGACAAGGTGCCCATATCTTTATCGATCGGGCGAATCATGGGATTGCTGTCATCGGCAATAAAGTGTGTCTGCCAGCCGGTATAACAAGTAACGTAATCGCCTACTGCGTATTTGTCTGAACGGGATTCAACGATAACGCCAGCCGATTCTCCGCCCATGACTTCACCGATTTGAGCCGGTGCTGCATAGCTCTTCACGTCGTTCATGCGACCGCGCATATAGGGGTCTAGCGACAAGTCGAGAATTTTAATAATCAGTTGACCCGCGCCCAGTTCTGGCAGTTCAGCCTCAACTAGATCGAAGCAGCTGTCATCGGGTTCGCCCAAGGGGCGTTTGGCAAGTATGATTTGTTGGCTTTTCATTATAGTTTTCCTAGGTATTGGCTCGATATTAGCCAGATATTGGCCATAATTCGAGCATCGTGAGAACAGTTGTACAATAGTAAATTGGCGTAGATACTATCACAATGTACGCTGCGGTTATAAGGGCTTGAAACTATTGAAAGTACACTGAGGCCTATAGTTAGTGCCGCTGGTTGAAGTTGTAATTATTCTAGTTAAGCGCACGAATCTTGACCAAGGCAACTATCGCTACCGGCCAAAAAACAGTATTGACAATGTCATGGATACTGGCGCTCCACCTCGGATACCCGAACGCACGCCAATCATCGATTAGGTCAAATACTTCCATGCCGCAAGCTATGGCTAAAACGGGAATAAGACAGGCCGGTAGCATGCGCCCTTTTTTCCAAAGAATAACAGCACCCAAAAAAACAATTAGTCCGACGTAAATATGGACCGCATCCTTAGATAAGGGCAAGAAATTCATAATGTGAATCTTTGCCATTTGGTAGTGACTGGTGTCCATGAGTTATTACCTATCACGTTTCAACAATGGGGCGAAAGCGGTGGTGCGTCTAGTGATTGCTGCCAAGCAAAGTGAGCGTTAAATAATGGCCTAGTCTAGTGATTCGTATTCAGTGCCGGCATCGTTAATACCACCCGCTTCAAAGTTTACTGTTATCAGCGATGCCACTATCTGCTGCTCTTAGCAAACGTAGAAAATGTAGCAAACATAGCAGCGTAGAAGTCTCTGGCAAAAAAACTGGCGCTAACGACAGGTACCTACTGGTGGTTGTTAATACCGGTCATGTACCGGTTACACTCTACAACTTCGGTAGTCGAGTTAGCCGCGGCTTCCTGCGGGTGCTTATAGTCTAAAATAGTCCAACAGATTGTACACCAGATCGTTCGCCAACATACTCATCCAAACATAGTCACCTAAACATAGTCACCTAAACATAGTCACCTAAACATAGTCACCTAAACATAGTCACCTAAACATAGTCACCTAAACATTTTCACTCAAACATAGTCCGCCAAACTGCACTGCCTAGATACGAATACTCGTTCGCCCATTAGCTGAAAACGTGAGCAGCTAACGCTCAGCG
>JBLHLU010000327.1:0-4384 GCA_047623385.1 Paraglaciecola psychrophila | reverse complement strand
CGTCGGCTTTGTACAGTTGCTGGTGGGCGAGTTCGTGAAAGATCAGTGCCGCCAGCGCGGCGTCGTCTCTGTAGATAAAACTACTCAGTACCGGATCTGCAAACCAGCCCAGGGTGGAATAAGCACTGACACCACCAACAAAGGTATCGTAACCCTGACCACGTAATTGTTCAGCGTAGTCTAAAGCCCCACGCTGTGAAAAATAACCGCGATAGCCGACACATCCTGCAATAGGAAAACACCAGCGCTTCGCCTCAACAGAAAATTCTTCTGTCGCAAAAACATTCCACAACACGTGGCTGCGATTTAGCTGATTGTAGTACTGATAGCTACTACTGTTAGGCAGCGCCAACTGGTTGATGGCGAATTGGCGGATGGCATGTACCTTTTGCAACTGGCTTTTTAGCTCCGGCTCAGTCGAACGGTTATCCAGTAACTGATCGATCGGCTGGCGCTGATACAACAGCGACAGCTGACCAGCAAACAGTTGTGAATAATAGCCTACACCGCTACAGCCGCTTAACAATAGCAGCAGTACAAAAACTAATAGTGGCAAAGCTGGGCGACCCATATCAGCCCCGCGACATAAATGAGCCGTTGGCAGTATTGATCTTAATCTGGTCACCGGGCTCTAAATATTCGGGCACCTGCACGATCAAGCCGGTGGTCATAGTCGCCGGTTTAGCTCTGGCCAAAGTGCTGTTGCCTTTGATCCCCGGCGACGTATCAGCGATGGTCATCACCACCGACTTTGGCAACTCTATACCCATCAATTGCTGATCGACCATAAGTCCAATCACCGGTTCTAAACCATCGATGATATACAGACTATCCTCGGCCAGATCCTGCGCGGTTAGCATCATTTCGTTGTAATCTAACTCATCCATAAATATGAAGTTGCCACCGTCCATATAGGAATAGATTATTTTCCGGCGTTCAAAATCGATATCGGGTAATAACTCGTCACCCTTTAAACTACAGTCAACTTTTTGCCCAGTCTTCGCGTGATTCATCCTGATTTTGTAAAGCGTATTGGCACCACGAGAGGACGGTGACTTAGTGTCAATCTGCTTGATAATATGCGGCGCACCACGGTGCTCAACCACATCGCCTTTTTTTAACTCACTCGCTTTTGGCACTGACTCGTTCCTATCGGCTAATGCTACTGCTAGGGTGCAAGACAGGCACTACAATACATATAGGCACCTCTTGGATCGTTCATCGACGACAAAAAATCAACACTGTCTATCAGCGGGCTAATCAATGACTGCACCGGTAAGCCAAGCGTGGTGCCGGTCAGCTGCTCAACCGTGCTACTCACCAGCGCATTGCTCATTAACTCAATCAACAACTGTTGCTGTGGGCTTATTGCCTGCTCTATCGTTTTTACCTTAAAACTGTCAAGTTTAGCTAGCCCTGCGGCGGCGGTAATCGCTTGATCAAGGCTGCCCAACTGATCCACTAAGCCAATTTCCAGAGCGTCAGCACCGGTCCAAACCCGACCACCGGCTATGGCCTCAACCGCCTCGGTCTCCATCTTGCGGCCGCTGGCAACAATGTCAATAAAGCGTCGGTAACCAAACTCAATACTGGCCTGTATTGCTCGGCCAGCGCTGGGGGGCAGCGGCCTGTCGATACGAGCACTACCGGCGGCGTGAGTAGCCACCCCGTCGCTGCTGATACCCAGACTGCTGAGCGATTGGTCAAAGGTAGGAATAGCGCCAAAAATTCCAATGGAGCCGGTCAAAGTAGTCGGTGTGGCCCAGATCTCGTCCGCCAGTGCGGCAATCCAATAGCCGCCAGAGGCCGCCATGCTACCCATAGACACTACCAGTGGTTTACCGCCATCTTTTAATAGTTCCAATTCACGACGTATGATCTCCGAGGCAAACACGCTGCCACCACCACTGTCTATTCGCAATACCACCGACTTAACGCTGCTGTCGTCGCGGGCACGCTGAATAAGTAGTGCCAACGAGTCGCCGCCGATGACCCCCGCGCCCTGTTCACCATCGACGATATTACCTTTGGCGGTAATAACTGCTACCGCTGGCACATCTTGAAGCCGCACAGTCTCTAGGTTTTTAAGCCATAGATACTGCTTAAAGCCGACCCTTGCGTAAGCGCCATTGTCATCGACAGCACCCACCTGAGCGCGCAGATACGCGGCCATCTGATCCCGAGATTTAATGCCATCAACCAGCCCCTGAGCCAAGGCGGTCGCCGCATTATCGCCGCCATTGGCGGCCAGTAGGCGATCGTATTGCTCGACATAAAGATCGATATCCTGCACCGACAAAGCGCGCTTAGCAGCGATTGTGGTGCTGTATTGTGACCACAGACTCTGCAGCCAGAGCAAGTTACTAGATCGGGCCGCCGCCGACATATCATCGCGCATAAAAGGTTCCATTGCCGACTTAAACTCGCCGACGCGAAACACATGGACATTAATTTTCAAACGGTCCAAGGCGGATTTGTAGTAGTTACGATAAACCGCGTAACCTTGCAGCGACACCCCGCCGAAGGGATTGACGTACACTTCGTCGGCCTGGGCCGCAAGCCAGTATTGATCCTGATTAAAGTTGTCACCCAGGGCAATGATTTTTTTGCCGGCGCCGCGAAATTGTTCCAGCGCCGGGGCTATCTCCTGAAACTTGCTAATACCGCCCCGGCTCAGTTTGTCCAAGCGCAATACCAGCGTATTGATTCGCGGGTCCTCGGCGGCAAAGTGCACTGCGTCGATAACATCTTGTAACAACGTCTCGGCCTGACCGCTATTGCCCGCTCCCAGCAGTATGGCCATCGGGTCGGTATAGCTCAGCTGATCTACTAATTGCCCCTCGATATCGAGCAGCAGTGCACCATTGTCGGGAATAGTCGGTAATCTACTGCCCGACAGCGCTATAAACACTGCCACCAATATCACCACAAACAGCACATTCAACAGCACTAGTCGCAACCAGCTAATAGCCCCCATCAAGGTGGCGAATCCGCGTCGTATTATTCCCGGTTGTTGCATAATCATGTTTTCCTTTGTGTGTCAGGTCCCTGCGGATTTAGCGACTCTGGGCCAAGGCTAATTCTCTGGAGCGCCAGCGGGTGAACAGCGCTGCACTGGTAAACAGCACCACCGTTAAAGCAATTTCGACCCCCAGCAGCGCTGACGGACAAGCAAAAATAGTGTTGACCGCCACCAAGAAATAGCCGTTACAGAGAAAGGCCACCCATACATGGGAGCGGGTATTTTGTCGCAACAGCCCGGGCAAAAATACTAGCAGTGGCACAATGTATATTAGCCAAATAACGGTATTGGGACTGCGATTACAACTGGGCAACCACATCGTGCCAATACTCAGCACCAACAATAATGCAAAATAACTAAACAGCACAATCCAACGACTGGCCGCCGCCAGTGGTTGATAATCTTCGGCGGAGCCGGTTAACGCTTTTTTCTCTGACACAAACAAATCCTTCCTATTAACTAATGACTCACTAGCAACAGCCCACCAAGGCTGCCACCGAACTGTGTCTTATCGATCGCGACCGCTAGATGGAGCCAGCGCGCTGCAATAGCGCCACCTGCGCCACTCGACGGCCGAGCGCACGGCACAGGTCCAACTCGGTTTGATCTAACCCACGATGGTCTAGACCCGCCACATGACTAGCACCGTAGGGAGTGCCACCGCGGGTAGTACTCATTAGGCCCGGTTCACTATAGGGCAGTCCCAGCAACAGCATGCCATGGTGTAACAGCGGTAACATCATCGATAGCAGCGTAGACTCTTGGCCGCCATGTAAACTGCTGCTACTGCTAAACACGCCGGCTGGTTTGTCGATCAAGGCACCGCTGAGCCACAAACTCGAGGTAGAGTCGACAAAGTATTTAAGCGGCGCCGCCATATTGCCGAAGCGGGTCGGGCTACCCAATAACAAACCACTACAGTGCTGTAGGTCGGCCTCGCTACAGTACAGCGGGCCCTGCTCGGGAATATCGTCGGCTACTGCCTCACAGGTCGTCGACACCGGCGCCACCGTACGCAGCCGTGCTTGCATTCCGGTGACACTTTCAACGCCTCGCGCAATGGCCTCGGCCATAGTCGCCACCGAGCCGGTGCGGCTGTAATATAAGACTAGAACATAGGGGGCTGTTGCCATTTACAATAACTCCAACACATTTTCCGGCGGCCGGCCCATTACCGCCCGCTCGCCAGTGACTACAATGGGTCGCTCTATCAGTTTCGGCTGGGCATGCATGGCATCAATCAGTGCCTGTTCAGACCAGCCACTGTCGCTCAGATTGTTTTCTTTGTAAGCCAACTCCCCCTTGCGCAGCAATGCTCGGGCGCTAATCCCAAGTTTCACCAACAACTCGCTAATCGTCTCA
>JBLHLU010000326.1:0-4402 GCA_047623385.1 Paraglaciecola psychrophila | reverse complement strand
CTCGAAGTCAACCCCTTCAAAGGCCTCCATCAACGCCTGTTTGGCTTTAAAATAGTCAGTGTGGGGAGCAAAAACCGTAATCGAACCCGCTTCGCACTCGATATCACCGACATCGACATCAGCCGTCATTAGCGCGTCTAACGCTGCCTCTTCGTCGTCGCCTTTAAATACAAAGATCGCACTGTGATCAAACATATGCAGCACCGTGCCCTGAGTGCCAATCTTGCTATGGGTCTTGGTAAAACACAGACGCACATCACCGAAGGTACGGTTGGGATTGTCGGTCAAACAGTCGACAATGACCATTACGCCGCCGGGGCCAAAACCCTCGTAGCGCGCCGGAGAGAAGTCTTCACCGCCGCCGCCTCGGGCTTTGTCGATAGCTTTTTCAATCACGTGGCTGGGCACTTGATCTTTTTTGGCTCGCTCGATCATACCGCGCAGGGCTAAGTTGCCCTCGGGATCTAGCCCCCCGGCCTTGGCGCAGACATAAATCTCCCGACCGTAGCGACTGTAGACCTTGGCCTTGGCGTCGGACGTCTTGGCCATGGATTCTTTACGGTTTTGATAGGCTCTACCCATGCTGCTGTCTCGTCAGTGTCTAAAAAACCCGATTTTAGCGCGAACGCTGCGCAGATGAAACCGCGAGCACCGATCACAGCCATAGAAATTTGTCGCCATCTGCATTGAGCCCTCACAGGGAGCGTGCAATAATGCCGCGCGGCCTATTGACATAGTCGCTGCCGAGACCGCTATTTGCACACTGATAAAATGGCAGCACGGCTTCGAGAACAAGGGTCTAGAAACTGTTTACTAGAGCGCGGCAATAGCGCGAGCCACGTTCTTACAGCACCCGCAAACTATTGGCCAGGCACTCTGCGCTGACCCGATATTTATTAGCCTTTACAGGAGGACATCATGTCCGACGCACAGAAGAAAGATACCGCCGAACAGGCCGAGTTCAGGACCCATTGCCAAACCTGGCTGGCCGCAAACCACCCCGGTAGACCCCCGGTTAAAATACCTCAGGGCGCATTAGAACTATCTGATCCCGAAGCGTTGGCATGGCTTAAAATCTGGCAAAAATCTGCCTACGACGCTGGTCTGATCGGCTGTGACTACCCAGTTGAAGTAGGCGGCGGTGGCAAAACCGACTGTCAGGGTATCGCCAATACCGAAATGCAACGGGCCAAAACGCCGTTCCTGCCTAACATTATCGGCATGGGTATGGCTGCACCCACGGTGTTTTTCCACGCCCAAGACGAGGTTAAACAAGAGCTGTTGCCAAAGTTGCTGTCCGGTGAACATATGTGGTGTCAGGGTTTTAGTGAGCCCGGAGCGGGATCTGACCTTGCCAACCAGCAGACTTTTGCCGAGCGCAGCGGTGACAACTGGGTCATCAATGGTCATAAGGTATGGACATCTCTGGCCCATTTTGCCGATTGGATGATCTTACTGTGTCGCACTGATAAATCTGATAAGTATAACGGTCTATCCTACTTTGTAGTGCCTATAAAAGCCGCCTTAGGTAAGGGCGTAACCGTTAGACCGCTGATCAAAATGACCGGAGAAACTGGATTTAACGAAGTCTTATTCGAAGACTTCGTGGTTGAAGACCGCTACCGTCTCGACGAAGTTGGCAAAGGCTGGGCTGTAGCGATGACTACCTTGGCCCACGAGCGTGGTGCTGGCCCACTGGTGACCCCCTCCTCCGGCGGCATGTCAATGGAAGAAGGGAAAAGTGTCTCCACCAACAATCCAATGTCGCTGGTCGATTTGGCTAAAAGTCAGCCCAGAGGCAACAAAACAGCCGCCGACAGTGAGCTTATTCGCGACGACATTATGAAGCTGCTCATCCGCCGCGAGGCGATGGTGCAAAATGGTCGCCGGGCAGCGGTACCCGAGCTGACCGACCATCCCATGCGAATCGCGCTACAGGGCAAATTGGTTGCCACCGAACTTAATCAGGACATGGCAGAACTGGCCTACCATATCGAGGGTATGGCCAGCTCATTGTATGTTAACGACGACAGTGCCCCCATGGGAGGCCAGTGGCCGTTAGCCTATATGAACAGTTTCGGCGTGACCATTGCCGCCGGAGCCAACGAAGTTCAACGCAATATTCTGGGTGAGCGTGTGCTCGGTTTACCCAAATCTAAATAAGCAGGAGAATGATAATGTCTACACAAGCTAAAAACTTCGGCTTTGGCGAAGATGAAACCATGCTGCGCGATTCAGCGCGCAAATTTTTTACCGACAACGCCAGTGCCGACAAAATGCACCACTTGGTTGCCGCTGACCCCAATATTCACCGTAGTATCGACTGCGTGTGGGATCAATCTCTGTGGCAGCAAATCGTCGACTTGGGCTGGACCGCTGTCTGTGTACCGGAGGCCGCCGGAGGTATTGGTATGCCTACCGTGGCCGCAGTAGCGCTGGCCGAAGAAGTGGGCCGGGCTGCCTTTCCCTCGCCGCTACTATCCACTTTTAACGCCACCTTTGTACTCAATCACTGCCACTCAGAGGCTGCTACTGCAGCTCTCGGTGACATCGCCGAGGGCAAAGCCACCACTCTAGCCACTACCAATAGTGCTGGCAGCTGGCAAGCCGCTGATAGCGATGTCAGGCTCAATGCCGACGGCAGTCTCAGCGGCAGCGCCCACTTTGTGCAGGACGCTAAGAAAGTGGCTCAGTTTGTAGTGAGTGCACTCTCTGAGAAGGGGCTGGGGCTATATCTGGTAGATGCTACTGCTGCGGGACTGGCCATTGTTGCCGATGGTATTATCGACCTTACTCGGGACCAGGCTCACCTCGAACTGAGCCAAGTCAGCGCCGTGGAGCTCGCGGCACCGGGTAGCGGAAACGCGGCTATCGACGCTGCCATGCCCGCCATCCTCAGCATTGTCTGTGCCGACATGGTTGGCGCCGGCGAGTGGCTTTTGCAGACCACCGTCGAATACGCCAAGACCCGCGTTCAATTCGATCGTCCGCTGGGCTTTTTCCAGGCAGTTAAGCACCCGCTAGTTGATGTAATGCTGGATATAGACCGCGCTAAGTCACTGACCTTTAACGCCGCCTGTGCCTACGACAGCGGCGCCGAAGACGCCTTAAAGTGTGCTCATATGGCCAAGGCCCAAACCGGTGACATGGCGGTATTTTCGGCCAGCCGCGCGGTGCAGTTCCACGGTGGTATAGGCTTTACTTGGGAGTGTTACGTGCACTTGTTCTTTAAGCGGCAAATGCACAACCAGGTATTGTTTGGCGACGCCAAGCAGCACCGGGCCCTACTCGCCGATATAGTTATGGGCGCCGCCGCTTAACAGCACCGTTAAAGACAAATAACAAAAGGGTGGCCGATGGCCGCCCTTTTTTTTGCCTATCACAACCTGCAACCACCACCGTCGACCATTACCCACAGCGCCCTATTACAGATCGAGTTGCAGCGCCGCAAGGTATTAGCATTGCTGCTCAGCGGTACTGCAACATCATTACCCATGCGATACTGGATAACGCCAAAACCGCGTATTACCACTAATCACCAGCTCAACTGCTCGAATTTGCAGTCGATTAAAGCTGTTAAAGACAGCAGCATAGATATTTACCATAACGCGTTGGCTATAAACATCGATCCCTAGCAATGGGCTCATAGGCCATGCTCGCCATTATTTATCTTATAACGTGCTGGTCGCGACTGTTAGCATTGCTCGACAGAGCCTTTATCGATAACACCTGCTGTATCAACAGTGAGCAATTTGAATCAAAATCATCCAATTTTTCTCTGTTTAAACCGTTCTGGTCATATCTTGAGCATAAACCTACAGGCCTTTGGCTATGAGGGCTGTAGAGAGTTTACCCAAGCTTATCCACAGGACTGCCCACGGTAAGTGTGCAAAACTATCCACAACAAAAAACGGCAATAGCAGAGCCAGACAGACTATCACTTTACGGTAGTATTATTCATTCGGGGCTGTGGCCTTATTGGCCACTACCAAATAGAGTAAAAACCCCAGTAGCCCAGACTCAGCGGCACAATACGTATATCTATCGCCTAGGCCACAGCTTGACAGTGGGACCGTTAGCCGCACCAGAAAGAAGCTTTTTAATGCGCTCAACTGTAAGTAAAGAATCTACCGTTTTATTGCCCTGCGCCGATAATACGAGCAGCTTCACTGCTGTTAAGCCGATAAACATCCCCTGCTTTGCCTTCGAGTGACAATGTGGCCTGCACTGCCCAAGCCCTCGCCCATCACAGCTCCTCTGCAAAGATCTCAACGCTGTAGGCGGTCGATGATTATTGTTCCAGTGATTGTAGTTCCTGTGATTGTAGTTCCTGTGATTGTAGTTCCTGTGATTAAGCCGTCGCCAACATAGCCAGCCACTAACTTAAAAATAACGTTCCTAT
>JBLHLU010000325.1:0-4413 GCA_047623385.1 Paraglaciecola psychrophila | reverse complement strand
GAGCCGCGATGTTAGAATTACCACGATATACGAAGGCACCAGCGAAATTCAGCGAGTGATTATTGCCCGCGACTTGCTAAAGGCCTTTTGATTGAACGGGCGTGCACTACTGAGCGGAGAATTCGTTGACGGCTTGGTTACTAAAGCCGGGGCGCAGTATCTCTGCGGGAATGTTTCAGCAGCAGTGCTTTTAGGGCAATCTTTCCAGAGGCACTATTTTCCAGAGCACTATTTTAGGAGTACTATTTTTAGAGCACTGTGATTAGAACACTATTTTTAAGAATAATATTTTCAGGGGCAATATCTCCAGTAACACTATTTCTAAAGCAGTATTTTCGGCGCTATAATTTTGTGTACATTAAACACTGAACAACAAAACACAAGGCAACAGTTAATCAATGAGCTGTTCGTTCCGTACCCATTCAATGACTATGAGACTGTACTATGACTGTTACTTTTTACGATTACAGACCAGCACCGAGTCCACGCCGCGCGCGCATTTTACTGGCCGAGAAGTCTATCGCTGTGGTCAACGTGCAAATTGATATGACCAAGGCGGAGCAGCTGGCAGACGATTTTAAGGCGATCAATCCGGCCTGCACCATCCCGGTGTTAACACTGGAAGACGGTACCGTGCTAACCGAAAATGCTGGCATAGCGGCTTGGGCCGAGGCTCACCAACCCGAGCCGCCGCTGTTGGGTAGCACCGCTGTAGAAAAAGGTTTGGTCGCTAACTGGAATGCCAAAATAGAACTTGAGGGCTTGACCGCCGGCGCCGAGGCGCTGCGTAATGCCGCTCCTAATATGGCCGATCGGGCCACTACAGGCCCGGTTAACTACGCGCAAATACCTGAGTTGGCAGCTCGCGGTCGGGAGCGTCTGGGACATTTTATGACTATGCTCAATACTCGCCTGGAGGGCCGTGACTTTATTGCCATCGATCAGTTTAGTGTGGCCGATATCACCGCTTTGGTGGTGATCGATTTCGCCAAATGGGTGAAGGTTATACCCGGTGATAATCACCCTAACTTGAAACGCTGGTATCAGCAGGTTAGTGCCAGACCCAGCGCAAAGGCCTGAGCCGTGCTGGTGCATACAGCCGTGTAGTCACCCAACTTTACTGGAATTATCTGTTATGTCTGAAGCTATTCTCTATGGTTCATCACTGTCGTTGTTTACCGGCAGAGCCCGCAGTTATTTGATTAAAGCCGGGATCAATTACCGCGAGACCACACCGTTGTTACCCCGTTATCGGCAAAAAGTAGTGGCTGCAGCTGGGGGTCGGGCTGGTATGCCAACGCTGGAAACCGCCGAGGGCGAAGTGATTCGCGATGGCGCGGCCATTATCGATCACTACGAGACTAACAGCGGCGAGACCTTTTCACCGTCGACGCCTAAGCAGCGTATTGTGAGTCGGTTGTTTGATGTGATTGGCGCCGAGGGTTTATTGCGCCCAGCGATGCACTACCGCTGGAATTTCCCGGCGGAAAATCGTGACTTTCTCCAGTTCCATTTTCAGTCACTAACCCCCCGGGGTGAGGATAGGGCAGAAAAAGCAGAACAGGGTGCCGATAAAATGCGCGCGGCCTGCCAGGCTTTTGGCGCGGTGCCCGATACGTTCGAACTGGTTGAGTCGCTGTATCTTGAATTATTACAAAAGCTCGATGCGCACTTTGCCGAGCAACCCTACTTGCTCGGTGGCCGCCCCTCGATCGGCGACTTCGGTATGATCGCACCGTTGTTCGGCCACCTCGGCCGCGATCCGAAACCACTGGCGTTGATGCAGTCTCGCGCGGTGCGGCTGTTCCGATGGGTAGAACGGATGAACAGGCCCGAGCCGGACCTAGGTGAATTTGAACTGCAAGACGGTGAGTATCTTACTGGCGACGTAATACCTAAAACGCTGGTTGCGCTACTCGCTCAACTGGCCATCGATTTTGTGCCGGAAACTCGGGCCGCCGCTGGTGTTATAAACAGCTGGTTGTCTGAACAAGATCATTTAGCCGCAGGTACAGAAGTGGCGCGGGGGGTCGGCTTTGGCAGCTTTGAGTTGCGTGGGGTGACGATTAACGCCCTAGCGCAGCCCTATCGCTTTTACTTGTTAAAACGTGTTCAGGACGAATATAGTGCCCTTGATGACAGTGATCAACAGGATGTACTGGAGTTGTTAACAGCATGCAACATGGCTGAGTTGTTAGAATTAAAGATCGATCGAAAAATTGGCCGGGCTAATAATCTTGAAGTATGGTTAGACTGAGGTGCTGCAGTAACCTGTGGTAAAAATGTTCTGTAGTAAAGGGCTATGGTAGAGCTAAGCGCTGTCTTAATGGCAGTTTTAATAGCTGTCTTAATGGCTGTTTTAATAGCTATCACAAGCGCTAATGTCATTGCTGGTCTAGGAGTTTAACGATGAACACGCAACACCATCAACGAGCAAAAAATACTATTCTCGGCGCACTGGTAGCCGATGCGGCGACCATGGGTTTTCACTGGCTTTATAGCCAGAGCCGCATTGCCGAAGTGGCGCCAAGCCAGCCCGAATTTAGAGCCCCCACGGCCAGTGACTACAGTGGTAATGTCGGTTATTTTGCCCACGGGCACAAATACCCCGGTGAGTTTTCCCACTACGGTGAGCAGGCCCGGGTAATGCTCGATTCGATGGTGGCTAATGGCGCCAGCTATGATCGCCACCACTATCAGGATACGTTCAGAGACTACTTCGGTTACGGCGGTGCTTATAACGGCTATATTGACCGTCCTACCCGGGAGACGCTGGATACTATTTACCGTACCGAGGCCGATGCTCTGGCGCAGGCCAACGACATTCCCTTTGACAATATACACAATAATAAACAAGGCTTGCTGATAAAAATACTGGCCGCGGCCAAGCGTTTTCAGGGTGATGAGCTCGCTGCGCAGGGGGCCACTTTAGCCGCCGCTCAACCCAATGCGCAGCAGTGTCAACACTACGTGACTGCGCTTATCGAGGCGCTGAGCGGGAGTATGGATTATCCCGGTGCGGCAGACGAGCAGTTGCCGGCGATCAGCAAACTACCGGCGCTGGTGGCACGCTACGCCGCGGATGATAACTTGCAGCAACTGTGTGAGTCGGCCATTAAGGTGACTAACAATGCGCCACGGGCGCTGGATTATGGCCGTGTTGTTACTGCGTTGTTAGCGCAACTGGTGCGTGGTGATAGTATTAATGCGGCTATCGATAATGCCGTGGCGCTGGCCAGTCCAGCGACTGGCGAGCACTTAGCGCAGGCGATGAATTTCGACGGTGATCTGCAAGCGGCGGGTAGAAAATTCGCCCTGCACTGTGATGTGGGCAGCGGTATGGCCAGCGTATTCGCCAATCTAAAATCCGCTCAGTCTTACCCCGATGCGGTGCGGGCCAATATCTATGTGGCTGGTGATAATTGCGGGCGCGCCGTTATCCTTGGTGCGGCCTGTGGCGCCGCTTTTGGTATCGGAGGTGAACGCGGTATCCCGCAGAGCTGGATCGATCGCCTGAAGGATCATAAACAGCTGCGTGAACATATTGACCTGCTGCTGGCTTGAGGTACGAATACAGCTTTGCTAGTCCGCTGCCAACTTGCTTTAAGTACTCTTTTATCATGGCTACCGGACAGCTCATAATCCCTTTCGATTAACTCCTGCTGCCCTCTAGCGACTATCGACCGCCTGAGAGTTGCGCGAAGCCGGTATTGCATTCGGTTCTCGATGTTTGTTCAGATCTAACTGTTGGAGTGTTTGGTGCGAGCTGGTTGCGGTGGGGGCACCGTTACTGGGCATTGTTAAAGGGCATTGTAAAGGGACATCGCTAAGAACTATTGCCAAGAGTCATTGTTACCGGGGCATGATTACTAGGCAACTGTCGCTGAAATAGTAGTAGTGGCGGCTTAAAAGGACTAATGGCGAGGGTATTGCAACAAAATATTATTCGTTGATCTATTAGCGTTGTTGTCAGCCGCTAGGTTTTGGTTACTGTTGCGACATCAGTGGGTGGGGGTGTTTAGTGTGTGGTCACCGGCAGACAAATATCATGTATATTTTGTGCTGTCACTGTCGAGACGAATGGTTAACAAGTTTGAAAATTAAAAAACAGTAGCATGGGAGTCCCGGCAGCGCTGCTGCTAAAGCAGTGCTGCCGGTTTTCACCTTACTAGGTTATCTCTCAGCGTAGCTGTTGCGCTTAGTCTTCAACGGTAAAGGTCAGTCCGGCATTTGCTTCCAAGCGCTCAATTAGCGGTGTTGCCATCGCGGCGGCGGGGGTCCAGATGCCACCAGTGGCCAGCTCGAGGTTTTTTGCCAGGCAAATGGCACTCTCGGCAATCATCTTTGAGGTGGAGCCGTAACCGGGATCTTTGTCACCTTTGACGCCGACGCGGATAGTGTCACCTTGGTCAT
>JBLHLU010000324.1:0-4447 GCA_047623385.1 Paraglaciecola psychrophila | reverse complement strand
TGGCACAGGAAAAATCTATAAGACGGTGGTACTGCGGTAACCATTAGCTAGAGCTAAACAGACTCACATATTTTCCTCAGCGCATCGATACTGGTGGGTTTGGGTAGGTGATAATTCATTCCTGCGTCGCTGGACTTACGTCGGTGCTGCGACATAACGTGTGCACTGAGAGCACAAATAGTGACCGCGGGTTTGCCATTAGCATGCTCCCACTGACGAATGCGCCGGGTCGCCTCATAGCCATCCATCTGTGGCATTTCACAGTCCATAAATATCAAGTCAATACAACTGGCAGGGTCCATAATATAATCCACCGCCTGCTCACCGTTTTCAACAATATGAAGCGACTTAACATTGAGCACAGCCAGCATTCTCTTAACAATCAGCCGATTGACTGGATTGTCCTCCGCCACTAATACATTCAATCTAGACAATTCACTAGCCGGTATTTTGGCAGTAGATTGAGCCACTATTTTTTGTCCAATTTCGATCCCAAACTCGACAAAAAATATTGAGCCTTTGCCGAGTTCGCTATCAACACCGATATCGCCGCCAGCAAGATCTACCAGTGTTTTACAAATAGAGAGCCCCAAACCAGTTCCCCCGTACTGCCGACTAGTCGACACATCGGCCTGTACAAACTCGCCAAAAATTCGCGCTCTAGTATCTTCCGCCATACCGATGCCGGTATCACTAATTTCAAAACGTAGGTGGGCAATATTATGATCTAGACGCAGTAGCCGAGTGGTAAGTCGAATCGCGCCAGTCTCGGTAAACTTCACTGCGTTGTTGAGCAAGTTGTCCAGCACCTGCTGCAGGCGCAATTTGTCAAACAGTAAAAACGACGGCACCGAATCGTCAATTTCCAAATGGAAGGTTAGCGAGGCTGACGATTGCAGCTGGTAAGGACGCATCAACTCGTTAATCCAACAGGAAAAATCGACGTTTTCGCGATCAAACTCCAACGTGCCTTCACGGTATTTGGTGTAGTCCAAAATATCGTTAATCACTCCCAGCATCACCTTGCCAGAATTTTGAATCGTTTTCAGGTAACCGCGCTGCTCTTCACTTAGTGATGTGGTCGCCAGCAACTCACTCATACCCAACACACCGTTCATCGGCGTGCGTATTTCATGGCTCATATTAGCGAGAAACACACTTTTAAATTCATTGCTGCGCTCGGCTTGGTCTCTGGCCTGTGCTAGCTGCGCCGTGCGTTTTTTCACTAGTTCTTCGAGGTGGTGACGGTGGTCGTCCAACTCGATAGACAGACGCTTTTTTTCAGAGATATTCTCTTGTACCGCCACGTAGTGAGTAATGGTCCCGTCAGATTGTCTTATTGGGGCGATATGCGAAAATTCGGTGTAGTCGCTGCCGTCTTGGCGCCGATTAATGTATTCACCTTTCCAGGGGCTGCCGGCGTTCAGTGCCGCCCACATTGAGCGAACGGTTGCCGCCGATGTTTCACCGGACCGCAGCATCGACGGATTATCCCCTATAGCTCGCTCTTTGCTATAGCCAGACACCGCAGTGAAGGCATTATTAACATACTCTATTTGACCTTGAAGGTCGGTGATAATGATCGTTTCAGGACTTTGTTCAACCACTTGGGATAATTTTAGCAGCCGCTGTTCCATCTGCTTTTGCGCAGTAACATCCTTAATCACTTCGATAAAACCCAATAACTGCCCATCGTCGGTTTTAATAATGGCATTGCGTGTCTCACCAATAAAAGTACTGCCGTCCTTGCGCTGATAATTGACTTCACGGGAAACACTGCCGTCTTCACCGTTGAGCTCGGTGCTATTGTGCATCACATAGTCCGCTGCGTTGGCATAGAGTAACGCCGTGGTATGACCCTCTACCTCAGCCAGCGTCAAATCAAAGATCCGCTCCATACCCCGATTGATACTGGCAATTTGTGCTTCGCTATTGGTAAAAACCACCGCGTCTGGAATACCGTTGAGGATGGCAGCAAGCCTAGCCTCATTGCGGCGGGCTTGGTCTTTTGAACGCTGCAAGTTCTCCATATATTCTTGCTGTTCGTGCATTTCTCTAGGCAACCAGCGGTATAACAGCAAGTACAATACCGCCAGGCCTGACAAAATGTTAATGATTTTTGGAATCGCGCTATAGGCGGTCTGACCCAATAACTGTGTAATACTATCGGGCAAAGGACCGAGCAGCGAATTAAAATACAGACCAAAATAGACACTTTCAAACAGCGTTCTAAAAGCATAAATAGCAAGAATCACCAGCAGTACGGCAACAGCGCCGCCGGCGGTTTTCAACGGCCTAAGTTTAGTCAGGTAGAGCACCAGGATCACTGTCCACAATACACCGAGTATCACATAGGACGCAGGTACAATTAGCTCAAACATTGTTTTTTACTCGTAGCTATTAGCAACAGCATCGCTGGCAATACTCAGCTGTGATAATAGGCGGTGCTAGAGTTATCCATTCACTGGCCAAGTGGATTGGCGACGATGGTTTTGTTGCTCGAAAGGGGCAGGTTGCGGCCCTACTCACTCATAACGATTTGACGTGATACACCTTTGGTTTCGGTTTCTCTAGTTCTAGATAAACCAGTAACTAAGCAGTTGGTCAACGGCTAATGGCAACAGTAGAGATCACCCAGTAATTTACCTTGCTATCTACCTACTGACAAATACATATACTCTAATTTAGCACTTCGGGAATTCTACTTTTGACAACCCTGTCTACACCGTAAACAGGGGTTATAATAGCTGCTGAGTTACCGGTCATTACTGACACTAAACCATTGCACATAACAGGGCATTGCACGGTTAAAAAACCTAAGCAGCCAACAGCGAGCCGGGGAATAAGATACGACTATTGCGGGGAACGGCAGCCGACCAACACAACACCCATGCTTGTAGTGCAGCCGTTATTGTATTGCCGGAGCGGTACAGCGAAAACGAAATTGACTGCCTGTTACAATGTTACGCGGCAATCAACTTGACACCCTTATAGCAGCGCTTCAATCTTACCGGCCATGTCCTGAGGACGGTCAGTCGGCGCAAAGCGCTCGACCACATCACCTTGGCGATTAATTAAAAACTTGGTGAAATTCCACTTGATGTTCTCGGACCCCAAAAATCCTGGCCGGGCCTTTTTCAAATATTTATAGAGTGGGTCCGCGCTGAAACCGTTGACCTCAATTTTAGCGAACATCGGAAAAGAAACGCCATAGTTCAACTGACAAAATGACTCGATATCACTCTCGCTACCGGGCTCTTGACTGCCAAACTGGTTGCAGGGAAAACCCAGTACCACTAAGCCACGCTCGCTGTAGTCTTGGTACAACTGCTCTAAGCCTTGGTACTGGGGAGTGAGTCCACACTTACTGGCAGTATTAACAATCAGTATCGCCTGCCCTTCATATGCGCCTAGGGACACGGTCTCCCCAGCAATAGTCTGTGCCTCAAAATCGTATATCGCTGCGCTCAAAGTCCCGCTCCTTAGTAGTATTAACGTGCTAGCAGTGTAAACACTAATTACCTTGCGCACAATATAGTTGCGCAATGTATTTAATGGTTTATGATGCCGTCAACGCAGGGGCGCACCCGCTCACTAGCAAGCGCAAATCACCGAGGAACAGCACATGTCTAAGCAACGAGAATTTGACATAATCGTCTACGGCGCCACCGGTTATACCGGACGTCTGGTATGCGAATATTTAAACCGCCAATACGGCGTCGAGGGCGAGGTAAGCTGGGCCATGGCTGGCCGCAGCCAGCACAAACTCACTCAGGTACGCGATGAAATGGGTATTCCAGATCAGGTAACACTGATCGTCGCCGATGCCGCAAGTCCGGCCTCGGTCGATGCCCTGGCCGCACGCTGCCAAGTGGTACTAACCACGGTTGGCCCCTACCAATTATACGGCTCGGACTTAGTGCGAGCCTGCGCCGCCGCCGGTACCGACTATGTGGACCTCTGTGGTGAACCCGCTTGGATGCATCAGATGATTGCTGCCCACGGCGCCAGCGCAGCAGCCAGTGGTGCCCGCATCGTATTCTCCTGCGGCTTTGACTCAATTCCCTTTGATCTGGGTGTGTACTTTTTGCAACAAACGGCCAAAAATACCTTGGGCGGCCCAGTAAACCGTATTAAGGGTCGCGTTCGGGCCATGCAAGGCACCTTCTCAGGTGGCACCTTGGCGAGCTTAAGGGCCAGTATGGCAGCTGCCGCCGAGCAGCCAGACATACTCGCCGTACTCGGCAATGCCTTTGCGCTGACCGAGACTTTTACCGGCCCCGTCCAACCCCACGGTATGAAACCCATTTTTGAGCAGGAACTGGGAAGTTGGTCAGCCCCCTTTATAATGGCCAGCATTAATACCAAGAATGTACACCGTTCTAACTTTCTATTGAGCCATCAATACGGTGAAGACTTTGTCTACGACGAAATGATGTTCACCGGC
>JBLHLU010000323.1:0-4460 GCA_047623385.1 Paraglaciecola psychrophila | reverse complement strand
AGCTCTAATAGTGAAACTAGCTCTAATAGTGAAATCAACTCTAATAGTGAAATCAACTACAGCATACTGTGGAAGCAGCCTCTGCGCGCTGGTGAAAGTCTGCACTTAGAGCCGGTACTGCCAGACAATTGCCGTGAGACTGGGCGCAGTCTCGGTTCGAGTACTGCGCTGGCGCTAATCAAACGCTGGAGTATTGCTTGTAGCGGTGAGGGCTTGGCGGCCAAAACGCTTGTTATCAGCGGCTTGGACAGCACAATCGTTGATGCTTTTGTCGAAATTACCTTTGCCGATGGTGCTATGCAGAGCGCCATTTTACGCGCCGGTTCCTCCAGCTTAGTAGTTGATAGTAGCGGCGAGAGTTCTGGCGGTGGTATTTATTTGTGGTTGGGCATGGAGCATTTGCTGGAGGGTTACGACCATATCCTGTTTATTATTGGCCTCGTGCTGTTGGTGCGAAGGCCGTTGTTGCTGTTCAAGGTAGTCACCTCGTTTACCGTCGCCCACAGCATTACTCTGGCGCTGGCAACCTTCGGTGCGGTGAGTTTGGCGCAGGCCCCGGTGGAAGCGCTAATTGCTCTGAGTATCGTGTTTTTGGCGGTAGAACTAGTGCAGCCGGGTAGCACCCCATCTATAGTGCGCCGCTTTCCCTGGGCTATCACCTTCGTTTTTGGGCTGCTGCACGGTTTTGGTTTTGCCGGCGCTCTCACCGAGATAGGGTTGCCCGAAGAGGCGGCAATACTGGCATTGTTACTGTTTAATGTGGGGGTGGAGTTGGGTCAGCTGCTGATTGTCGCGGTGATGTTAATACTATTGCTGGTCATAGCCCGATTACCGTTAGCACTGCCCGCGGTGGTTAAACGGCTGCCGGCCTACGCCATCGGCACCACCGCCGCGTTCTGGTTTATTGAGCGCTCATTCACCGTATTACAGGTTTATTAGTATGGACAAGCTGCCCTTGGCAGACCAAGCGGGGCCCTCTTGGCGCGATATTCTCGCCGGGGTAACGGTTGCGCTTATTCTTATTCCACAGTCGATTGCCTACGCTGAGCTAGCCGGGCTGCCACCGATTCAGGGTCTGTATGCGGCTATTTTACCGCTGATCGCGGCGGCCTTTTTTGCCTCTTCTCCCTGGTTGCAAACCGGGCCTGTGGCAATGACCAGTATTCTCATTTTTGGCGCGCTGTCGGCACTGGCGACACCGCTGAGCGCTGAATATATAGCGCTGGCCGCGTTGCTGGCTGTTGTAGTGGGGGTGATACGTATTGTCATCAGCTTGAGTCAGGCCGGCTTTTTAGTGTATTTAATGTCGCAGCCAGTACTCAACGGTTTTACTACCGCCGCTGCGGTGCTAATTTTGTCGACCCAAGTGCCGGCGCTGTTTGGTGTCAGTACTAGCGGTAGCGATGTGTTTGCCAATGTGCTGGCGGTGGCCTCAGATTCTTCCCAGTGGAACACACCATCGATGTTACTGGGTGCAGCGACCCTCGCCCTGCTGGTAGTGGGTAAGCGCATTCACCCGTTGTTTCCTGGGGTGTTGATCGCCGTGGTATTAGGTATTGTCTACCAGCGCAGTATCGGCTGTGATTGTGCTCAGATCGGTTTTATTCCCTCAGACTTGCCAACGCTGAATTGGCAGCTGCCCTGGCACCGCATCGACGAACTAATAGTGCCCGGACTGGTTATTGCGTTGGTGGGTTTTGCCGAACCGGCCGCTATCGCCCGTAGCCTCGCCGCCTCTACCCGCAGGCCCTGGAGTGCCAATCGTGAATTTTTAAGTCAGGGGGTGGCTAATGTCGTAGCGGGGTTTAGTAGTTCCTTCCCGGTGGGCGGGTCATTCTCTCGGACTATGGTTAGCTTCAGCGCCGGTGCCCACTCGCGCTGGAGTGGTGCGATAACTGGTCTTATTGTGCTGGCGTTTTTACCCTTTGCCAATTTGCTGAGTTCACTGCCCAAGGCTATATTGGCGGCTATTATTATAGCCGCAGTAGCACCGCTGATTAAGTTTGAGCCACTGTTGCAATTGATGCGCACATCGCGGGCTCAGTCGGCTATTGCCTGGGCTACGTTTTTACTGACGTTGCTGTTGTCGCCGCGCATTGATTTGGCGGTATTGCTGGGCATGGGGCTGGGTATTGCGGTACACCTGTGGCGCGAGCGGCGTATTTTTGTCTCCAGCCACTACCAAGATCACTGCTTAAAACTGGAGCCTACCGGAGTATTGTTTTTTGGCTCGGCCCACTCTCTAGACGAGACTTTGGTAAAAGAGTTGGTCAGACACCCGGATGTGGAATCACTGGTTTTAGACCTCAGGCGCCTAGGTAGAATTGACTACACCGGCGCGCTAGTGATTCAGCGTATTGCCCAGGAGGCGGAGGCCGCTGGGCTGGCGGTATCGGTTATTCCCGGTCAACCGCCGCAGGGTGCGCGTTTGTTGCGGCGGGTATTTGGGGCGGATTCAAAGTGGCTTGTAGAGCCGTAAATGGGCACGCGTGCAAAGACTATTCAGCTGTTGTTATCGACCTAGCGGCCAGCCAATGTGCGGTTGATCACAGCGATGAGATCAACCGGTCTGATACCGCCTGAAACGGGTCTGGGCTACAATTCTTTTGCGATAATATTTTTCAGTGGGCCAGAGGGGCAGCCGCTGACATTGAGTGCGGTGTCCAGTGCCATCAGCCCCATTTGGTAGTAGCTGCTGGTATCTTCGCTGATACCGGGTAGCGAGGGAATGGCAAAGTTGGAGGAGCTGGCGATGTCGGTGAGTACAGTTTTCCACAGTTGCAACGTGGGCAGGTTCTGATCGACCTGCCCCAGTACACTATTGGACACTTGGCACAGACTGGTTGCCTGGCCAGCGCCGCCGACGGTGTTGGCACAGCCGGTTAGTAATAAGGCGGCGACAACGGGTGCAACATTTGAAAGTAATTTCATGGTTTTTTTCCGATTAGCAACGCGATGATCAGCGTCTAAAATAGTGGTTGGGTTTGGTGGGCGTTAGGTTGAACAACAGTTAGCATCCATTGTAGGCTAAAACACAGGTAGTGTTTGATCGTGATCAATAAAAATTGCCGAGATTTGTGCTATGGCTTTATCGCGCTGTGTCCGTAGCCAATATAGCCGGTAATACCACCTCCGTTACGGCCTTAATTATCCCGTTAGAGTCTCTTCAAGTGCCACAGTCTGGGTCATTACCTCTGGCTATATGTTTTCCATGGTTATTTTCCCAGCGGTAATGTGCAGACTCGACTAGGTTTGAATGGCGTTGAGAGGAGCTGCGAAAACGCCTTCGATCATCGGGCGGAAAAATTCTTGCGGCTCCCAAGCATAGTCCGGATCAAAACAGTTTTGATCATATCGATGGCAAAAATCTACGGTTGACTGATAATAACGATGACCGCGATAACGATCACGAGCGTGGCGATTACCGCCGCTGTGATGGGCGTAATAAAACTGCTGAAACAGACCGTGGTGCTTAATAACCCAGTAAATCTCCTCGCTGACAAAGGGCCGTAATATAGCTGCTACCATTTCGCTGTGGGAGTAAGGAGCGAGTTCATCGCCAATATCGTGCAATACGCCGCCACCACCAGTTGCTCTGACTCCCCGGCCCGATGTGCGCGGGTGGCGCTCTGCAGTGAGTGTTCCAAAACCGATAGCTGATAGCCGGGCAGTGAATGCTGTAGCTTGAGCAGAGCCTCGGTGAGGCGCTGTGGTAAGCCGGCGATATACTGCTGTTCCTGTTCTGCTAGAAAGGCGTAATCTGCCGCCGTGCCCTGTTCCATTGCGATAAAACTCACCTGCTTCATGCTTGCCTGCCGTTGATGGTTACTGGGGTGTTCACGTTGCGTGAAAGCGTATTGTTGTATTGTTTAGCATGGCCTTTGCGATTGCCTATTCACCCCGGCGCAGCGCTTAGCTATGTGAGTCAGTATACTGCAGACAGTGCCGCAGCAGTGACGCAACAATGCCGCAACAATGCCGCAACATTACCGCAGCAGTGCCGGTGATCAGTAGGCTAGTTTTACCCGAGCATTGCGATTGAACGGCTAGTGGAACGTCAGCGCTTGGTAGGCTGATTGCCGGAAGCGGACAACAAAAACACTGGCAAGCACTTGTTTTACCGAGAGGGTGAACACTACAATTGAATAAAGGCCGTTGCAAGTTGCATTGATGCCCAATACGGGCGATACAATAACAAAAAGAGCGTGATTTAAATCCCTATGTTAGAGCGCCAAGCTGCTGCAATGTCACTTATTTGAAGGGTCTAGTGTCGCTACTGCGCTGGTAGCGGTGAAAGCCTTTTTTATAGCCTTTACAGCCGGTGCATAGCTTTTTAAATAATGTTGCTGATGATTGCATTGAGCGCCTATAAAGCTCGCTGCAATTTGACTTAGACGGAAAAATAACCGGTAAGCTGCCAGTGCTTTTCAACGACAGTAACCGGATATCAATGACTCGAT
>JBLHLU010000322.1:0-4470 GCA_047623385.1 Paraglaciecola psychrophila | reverse complement strand
AACATTACATCCGGTATTACAACAACAAACGAATCAACTCTGTTATTGGCTATATCACGCCTGTACAGAGGAGGCAGGATTTACTCAATGTGGCTTAAAGGCCCTACAGAAATACTTGACCATTACATGTAGTAGTTATGTAGTAGTTATATAGTAGCGATGTAGCAGCTATACAGTGACTATATACGGGTATCCAAAGCCCTAGAAAACGCAGTCGGCAGGCCTATGAAGATAAGTGCCGCCTCCCCCTAAAAACCTAAGCCACGGCTGTCAGCCGCTTTGCCAAACATTTAATAGACAGCCCACACACCTACATTTAATGTTGCCAACGACTGCCCCGAGTTGATAACTAGCGCTTGGCAAAGCGTAGGATTGTAAAGGGTTTGTCGATGACTGTTGCCTATATTTTCAGCCTATTAGCTGACGCTATGCCTTCGCTACTGCAGATGCTTTGGCGGTACTGGCGATGGTTTTGAACGGGAGGGTTGTGGCGACTGGCGTTCTAGAACATCACGCTGCCGGCGATCGGTGAAATAAGATTGTAGTGGACTGTTTGCTGAAGTCAGGGTGTGGGCCGGCGGATGGTGTTTTCGGTTTTGCTTATAATTATTACAGGGTATAAAAGCGGTATATTTTTCCTCTCGAAATACCTAAAACTAACGGCTGGTAGCTAGATCCTTAGGGTTCTTACTATCTTGACGGATTAAAGCTGAACATCTACCCTGTAACTGACAGGTATGCGGTGTCTCAATGAAAACAATAAAAGAGAGTATTATTATATGCTAAAAATCGGATTAACCATTGCCTTTTCAATCGGCTTAGCGGCCTGTTCCGGTGGCGATGGTACAAAGAATGGTGAGCCCTTACTGACCTATGGCAACGAAGCACCCACGTTGCAGGCGCAAGCTGAACAGCTGGATTTGGTCATATTTGGCGGCACTGCCGGTGTTGGGCTACAAACGGTAAAATTAGCGCTGGATCGCGGTCACAAAGTCACTTCAATAAGCCGCCGTCCCGAGCGAATGACGCTCGAACATGAGAATTTAGATAATCTTAAAGGTGATATTATCAAACTGGAGTCTTACTCCTCTTTTATCAAGGGTAAAGACGCGGTAATCAGTGCGATAGGTGTCGATTCCTCCAGTGAAAAAATAACCATTTATTCCGAAGGTGTGAAAAATATCCTCAATGCTATCGGGCCGGACAGTTCGACCCAAGTCATTACCATCACGGGGATAGGCGCCGGGGACAGTAAGGGCCACGGAGGCTTTTTCTATGATCGCATCATTAACCCGCTTATGCTGAAAGAAGACTACGCAGACAAAACACGGCAAGAAGCCCTTTTGCGTAGCAGTCAGTCTAAATGGACCATCGTAAGACCTGGCTTCTTAATAGACGATGCCAGTGAAACGCGTTATCGAGTTCTGCTTGATATGGACAATGTTCTTTCGGGGGATATTGCACGGGCCGATGTAGCACACTTCCTAGTGGCTGTGGTGGAACAGGGGGCGTACATTAACGATACCGTTTTTCTTTCAAATTGATTCGCTTGTAAGGCTGAAAAATACAACCGCGTTAATCGCGGTTTTTTAACATTCGCAGCCATCAAAAATACGGGTGATGGCGCTAGAATAAAGCACCGACCTGTGATTTATCTGCCAGCGGATAGATAGTATCTGGCGGCAGGTAATATCCCTATAGCGAAAGTCTTCAGCTTGTACCGCGCCCGCCACCACGGTATCGCTGCTATGATCAATCTGCAACAGGTGGCAAGCTTTGCGGTATCTTTGATCTACTCATAAGTCTATTCTGCAAGCCCTGCTGTGCTGTCCAGTTTTTTTGTCTGTTATAAAACGGCGGGCTTGCTGAACAGTTTAAAGGTAAAAAAGTAGATAATGCAAAAAGCCCGGGCATCATGGACTTGTGCCCGATATGGGCCCTCTTGGGTGCTTGCAGAAGCGGTTAGATTGTTAATAGTCTGGATCTTGTAGTAAATTGACGCCGATTCAGGGTATAAACTCTTTCTGTATTGCAACGTTTTGTCTGCCCGAAAAGTATTTCACCACTTGCAACGTTGTCGAGGTTAGTTGAGCGTGCAATATCAACTGCTATGCTCCGCTGATAATAGTAGAACAGGCAACATGACTAGCGGCACCGGATAGCCAGCGCTACTGATCCAAATAGCGAAAATAAAGTGGAAAAGGCCAGTGCTAACGATTTAGATATTAGCCTTGGGTGATTACTCCTTGGTAATACTAGCAGCCAATACTAGGTGTCAATACGAGCAGTCAATACCAGCAGTTAATACGAACGGTGAAGCACGAGCAATCAAATACCAACGATCATGCACAAACAAACAATCAAAAATCGGTTAGTGTTAATGGCTATCCTTATATAACGCGATATGACTTATATCGCATCACCCAGTTAGATGAGTCACTAAATATGAAAACAAGAATTACTGAGTTACTTGGCATTGAAAAACCTATTATTTGTGGTGGCATGATGCGTATTGGTACCGCGGAACTTGCAGCTGCGGTTTCGAATACCGGTGCCTTGGGCGTCATGACAGCTCTGACCCAGCCAACGCCGGAATTACTCAAAGCGGAAATTGAAAAATGCCAGTCATTGACTGACAAGCCATTTGCGGTAAATCTGACAGTGGGCGTGGTTGCCACTGCCATTAACTATGACGATTATATCGAGGTGATTTGTAATAGTGGCGTTAAAATTGTTGAGACGGCTGGCCGCAGTCCAGAGCCTTTTATGGAGCGTTTTAATGCAGCGGGCATTAAAGTGATACACAAAGCAGTGGCTGTTCGACACGCCCTAAAAGCACAGAAAGTGGGTGTTGCAGCGGTGAGTATAGATGGCTTTGAATGTGCGGGTCACCCGGGTGAAGAAGACGTACCCGGACTGGTGTTGATTCCTGCTGCAGCTAAGAAACTGACTATTCCGATTATCGCCTCAGGCGGCATCGCCGACGGTCGTGGTATGGCGGCGGCTCTGGCACTGGGTGCAGATGCCATCAATATGGGTACCCGTTTTTTGGCGACCCAAGAAGCTGAAGTACATGACGGCATCAAGCAGGCGCTGGTAGACATGAATGAAACGCAGACATCGCTAATATTTCGTAGCTTTAAAAATACCGCGCGGGTCTACACCAACGATGTAGCAAGAAAAGTACTGGAAGTTGAAGCGCAAGGTGGCGATTTTAGCGAGGTGCACTCTTATGTTTCGGGCGCTAACCAAGACATTGCATGGAGCACTGGTGACGTAAACTCTGGCATGGTGACATTTGGTATGTGTGGTGGACTCATAGACAGTGTTCCCACTTGTCAGCAGTTGGTCGATGACATCATGCAAGAAGCAGAAACGATTATCACTGATCGGCTAGCAGGCATGGTGGCGGGATAGGGTGCTAAGCTCTATTGCATAGCCCTTACTATCGGTATCGATGGGTGTGCGGCAAGCACACTCGTCGAACCTTGAGCAATGGCTTAAGTCTGATCATGTTGACAGGACTTGGATGCCTAAAGTGTTCTTGTCCTTGCCCTGCATCAAGGATTGGTGTGATACCGGGTTGTCTAACATCAATCTTGTTGTGTTGATTGTCGCCGCCAACGCGGCATGGGTACCTCGGCAGCTCTGTTATACGCAAAGCTGACGTTACCATCCGCTAGCCAAGCTCATTGTGCTCTGGCCCTGCACTGCTCTTCTAGATTCGATGTTTAATTTCAACCGATAGCTACTGCCCCGATACAGGCACTCTTAGGGGGCCAGCCTTGCAGTGAGTCGCGCTATTGTGACAGCAATTTCGCCGCGTATTATCTTTGCTTAAACACCGGTAGAAACGGTTTTTTTCAGATTCCAGTAGCATGGCTAACAAGGGCGAGAGTGTTATGCGCCAAGGTATTGTGTGTTGTTGGGTAATACGTTTTGTCAGTGTTTATTGATATTTTTCCGGCAGGGTATGAAAAGTAACTTGTAGATTGCCTAGAGCCCAGATCTTGTAGTAAATTGGCCCAAAGAGAGGGTGTTGATCTGTGCTACACTGCGGTCCGGCGGCTTTTGGCTTGCCTTTCGCAGCGCTGATAGTTGGCTGCGTAGTGGGGGTGTAGTTTAGGTGCAGTCTAGGTGCAGTGGCATGAAGGTGCAGTGGCTTTGTCCTGTCTAGTCTCTTTGTTTAGTCCCTCTGGCTTAACTGTTCTCAAGTTTAACCACCACTTCTGTTTTATCCGACGTGACAGAGTAATGAACCGCAATTGATAAAAACTATGGCTACTATCCGACAGCTTGGTGTTATTGGCGATGTACACGCCGAGGACAAGCGCCTTGCGCAGGCGCTGGAATTTTTGGCCGATGAAGGCGTTTGCTCCACGGTCTGTACCGGCGATATTGCCGATGGCCAGGGTTGTGTCGACAGCAGCATCCGCCTGCTTAAGCAACACCAGGTACTAACCGTTCGTG
>JBLHLU010000321.1:0-4493 GCA_047623385.1 Paraglaciecola psychrophila | reverse complement strand
CAGGATTTAAAATCACGACTCTGGACTGGCAGCTAACAGCGCCATTGTAGGCCGGGTGCAAACACTCAATAACAAACACTGCTTGTGAAAACACCTTTATTACAGACAAAAAAAGGGTGAGCCTTTACAGGATCACCCTTTTTACGTGCGAGAATGGCGCCGCGTAAACCGGCCGCGCCAGAGCGATTAGATCGCTACGATGTTCTCAGCTTGAGGACCTTTCTGGCCTTGAGTTACAACAAACTCAACGCGTTGGCCTTCAGCCAAAGTTTTAAAACCGTCACTGACAATAGCGCTAAAGTGTGCGAAAACGTCTGGTCCTGACTCTTGCTCTATAAAACCAAAACCTTTAGATTCGTTAAACCACTTAACGGTGCCGGTTACTGTATTAGACATAATAATATTCCGAGATAATTTGATTTGTGCCTTTAGCAGGCGGGGTAGCGGAAGAATAGACTGTATCTAAGTAACTTCAGGACGGAGATTTACGAATAAAGCAGCGAACAGGAAAATACAAACAGTAGATTTTCTTTCTAGCTGGTCGCGAATTTACAGAGCTAGCGCGCACTTGTCAATGGTTATTTAAAGCAACGCCACTAGGCGGTCGATCGCGCCGCTGGCTGAGCCCTATTATCGCCGCCACTGGCACAGATGGCGCCCATGGCCTGCGCTTTGTGTTAGGCTGAATTCTAACCGAGGTCAAACAGGGCACCAAAGTGAGTAAAACGGCAACATCAAGTAATAGCGATAATAGAAACGCCGATGACGACCATGATGGCGATCGTAAAAAAGCCTCATTGGATACCGCGATATTTATACCTGCCTTAGTGATTGCTCTGGCAGTGATCATATTTCTGTTGGCCGACCGGGAGCTCGCAGCGGAGCTGTCAGCCAAAGCCATGGCCAGTGTTACCGGTAACTGGGGCTGGCTGTTTGATATTTTTTGCTTCTCTGCCTTTGTCTTTTCAATGTGGCTAGCCTTTGGCCGCTTCGGCCATGTCAAACTCGGGCAGGGCGATGGACCGCCAGAATACTCGGAACTGAATTGGGCGGCGATGATGTTCTCTGCCGGCATCGGCATCGGCTTGGTCACTTGGTCTTTTGTTGAACCCGTCTACTATCTGGCAACACCGCCACTGGGCATCGAAGCTCACTCCTCTAGCGCCGCAGAATGGGCTCATATGTACGCGCTGTTCCACTGGAGCATTGTCCCGTGGTCGGTCTACGCGGTGCCCTCGGTGGCGGTTGCCTATGTCTTATATGTCAGAAAAACTCCGCTGCTGCGAATTAGCGAGACTTGCCGACCGCTGTTAAAACATCACACCGACGGCTGGATCGGATCGCTGATAGATACCCTCGTTATCCTCGGCCTTATTGGCGGTGCCGGCACCTCGCTCGGTCTCGGGGTACCATTGGTATCGGCTTTTGTTGCTAATTTGCTGGGCTATGAAGATTCGCTGCTGACTCAGCTTGGGGTACTGCTGACTTGGACGGTGATCTTCGGCTTTAGCGTCTACCGCGGTCTCAATGCGGGCATTAGAATATTGAGCGATATCAATATTTTCCTCGCCATTGCCATTGTTCTATTTGTTCTTTTGGCCGGACCCACTGTATTCATTTTGTCGATCAGCGCCAACAGCTTTGGTTTGATGGTAGATAATTTTATGCGTATGAGCTTTTGGTTAGACCCCATCGACAAGGGCGGTTTCCCCGACGCTTGGACGCTATTTTACTGGGCTTGGTGGATTGCCTACGCGCCGATGATGGGATTGTTTTTTGGCCGTATATCGCAGGGCCGCACTGTGCGCCAACTCGTCTTGGGCGTATTGTGCTGGGGTAGCTTGGGCTGCGTGAGCTTTATTGCAGTCTGCGGCGGCTACGCCATCGAGATGCAGTATTCTGGGGCGATGGATGTCTCAGCTAAACTGGCAGCAGAGGGCATAGCCCCGACCGTTGTGGCACTGGTCAACTCACTCCCGTTTAGCACGGCGCTATCAATATTATTTACCCTACTCAGCTTTGTCTTTTTAGCCACCACCCTCGATTCGGCGGCCTATGTTCTGGCTAGCATCAGTACTAAAAACCTCCGAGGCAGCGAGGAACCGGCACGCTATAACCGCTTAGTTTGGGCAGCGGTACTGGCAATGGTCGCGGTTGGACTGCTCTACGTAGACGGTTTAAAGATTGTTCAGTCCTCGACCATTGTTACCGCGCTCCCGCTTATACCGGTATTGGTACTGGTTATGCTAGCTCTGCGACGGGCTCTCAACGACGATTTTGGCGCGCGGCTAAATACCAAACCAGTGCTTATCGAAGACAGTTCAACGACCGCAAACTAGGCCATTTTTATCGCTCAAGCGGGCGCAAATAACCCCTCCCCCGCCACGCTTGGGCACCTACGTGGACTGGTAGGGGCTGTTCACTGCGCAGTCTAGAGCCGCTGTCAAAGCACCCATAAACTCTAGCTACGATACCCTCAACGGAGAACGTTCTTCGAGGGACTATGTTCTTTGAGGGACTATGTTATTCGAAGGACTATGTTATTCGAAGGACTATTTTCTTCAAGTAATTATGTTCTTCGAACAGCTAAATCACTCGAGCGACGATGACACTCGAGTGATAGTCAGCCACTGGTTTAATTACCGATAGCATAAACCCAGTAATCGAGTAGTCAGTCACAATTTGAGTGTCTTTAGCGCAGTATGGGGTGCTTCGAGTGAAGCTAATTAGCGCTGGCAATATGTAGACTGTTACGCTGCGCTCATGGCAGGCAGCGCCATGGCACAGTTAGCCAGCTGGATGACGTCCGGCCCGAGCCTTGAGGGTAAACGCAAACAAAAAGACATAGATAACAAAGGCAAACCAATACGGATAGGTAGGATCGATCGAATAGAGAAAAGTGCCCAGCAGCGGCCCGATAGTAAAACCTAGCGGCGGGCATGAGCCCGCGACACCAGCCACCGCACCCTGCTCTTCTGCCGATACCGCCAACGACGCTCCCGCCATAAATCCGGGGCCCGCAAGCCCCATACCCAAACCCTGAATGACCATGGCAATAGTGAGCATCATTCGCGTTTCAGCCATTGCCATAATCACGAAGGCGACAATGAGCAGCGGCATTGCGATGCGCAGCAATACGAAAGAACGAAGTACAACTCGAGGAATTATTACCATCTGCACTACCAGCGATGCCGCCGCGGAGAACATCATGGCAAGGCCAACAATCCGCGCAGTTTCGCTGCCGGTAAGCTGCAAAACGTCCTGAAATCGAAAAGCGATGGTCTGCTGCACAATCGCAAGACCAACAAACATAAAGATGCCGACAATAACAAAAGGTAGAATTCTTGGGTCGGTATAACGCAATCTTGGCGGCGCGACTTTGACTTCCTTTCGAGGTATATCGGGCAGGGTAAACAGGGTAATAATAGCCGCTATCACGGTTAGTAATATGGAGAAATACAGCGGCGTCAACAGTGTGATCGTCGCCATCAAACCGCCGATAGCGGGCCCCAGCATAGCACCAATATTGGTTGCAGCACCCATCGCGCCCATCCCCTTGGTACGGGTAGAGACATCGGTTATATCCGCCATATAGGCGTTGGAAGCGGGCATCACTGCTGCCATCACCGTAGCATTGGACACCCGAGCCACGGTTAGGCAAATAAACGCCGCGAACGGCGCTAGCAGACCCAACAGCGCGGCCTGAAACACACCGGCAAAAAACAGCGACCCGAAAGAATAACCGAACAGACCTATAAGAATAACTTTGCGCCGACCCCATCGATCGCTGGCGCGACCCCACATTGGGCTGGCCAAAAATACCGTTAGTGAAGACGCCGATATAATTGCGCCAATCTGCATTTCTACCAGTCCGATCTCGCGACCTAAGGGCGCCAGGATGGCAAACAGTACGGTTTGCGCAAAGCCTACCGCCACCACTGAAATAAGTAGCGTGCGCTTGGCGGTACCCGTTTTCGCATCGCTAAGACTAAAGTGACTCATCGTATTCCTAGGGGGATTAGGCAAAGTGAGGATCAGTGACTATCACCGGCTAACTAATTACCAGCATGGGGTGCTATCAGCGGGGTGTTGCAGGCCCAAGCAAAAAAAGGCCCAACCGCAGGGGATGGACCTTAACTGTCAGATCATTGATCTCTATTAAGCTTTGCTATTATGCCAGATTTGGCGGCTTGGGAACAGACCGCTAGAGTGCAGCCTCTGCTGCACCGAGCAATAGCATAACAAGAGCTAGCTTTTAATCTGACCCGCCTTCGCTAGTGCTACGGCTTCAACATACATAATATCCGCGTAGCCTTGTGAACTCATCGGATTAAGACCGTCGGAGGCCTCCATTGATGAATCTTCCTCGTTGTATAACGATGCCGGGCACTCGGTCAAACTCTGGAAGTACAAATTGCCCTTGTACATACCAACCGAAACGGTTCCCGTCGCATGTTCGGCAAGCACCTCGATAGCCGCTTTCGCGCCCTGGG
>JBLHLU010000320.1:0-4500 GCA_047623385.1 Paraglaciecola psychrophila | reverse complement strand
ATCTAATCATAACCGCCCGACGTACGGAAAAATTACAGCAATTGGCTGCAGACTTGGCCGGCACAGTGACTGTAAAAGTCATTAGCGGTGATTTGGCTAAGCCCAAAGCGGTAGAAAAATTGTTACGTGATATCGCCAACACGCCTATCGATGTACTGGTCAACAACGCCGGTATTGCTTACCCGGGCAAATTTCAGCAACAAGAGTACGACGATATTTTCAACTTATTGTCCGTCAATATCGTCGCGTTAACGCGGCTGTCGCACGCTATCTTGCCCTCGATGATAGCGCGTGGCAGTGGTAAAATTCTCAATGTCGCCTCGGTAGCATCGTTTCAACCGGTGCCTTCCATGTCAATTTATGCAGCCAGCAAAGCCTTTGTCTTGTCGCTGACCGAATCCTTGTCAGAAGAACTAAAAGGCACTGGCGTCAGTGCCACTGCACTGTGTCCGGGTTTGACCGATACCGACCTAGTCGATGATTTACAAGCCGGTAATGTTCCGCAGTTTATGATGTCCAGTGTTAAGGATGTGGCCAGAGAAGGCTATGATGCCACCATGAACAATGAAGTTATCCGCATACCCGGGCTCAGTAATCAGGCAGCAATAGCTTGGGCCAAACATCAGCCGCGCTGGTTAGTGCGGGGACTCGGCAGCCTATTTTCGCAATTTAGTTCGTCGAAGTAATACCTTCTTACGGTATCGTTGCTGCTGGCTGATAACAACACTATTATTAGCCGCGAAGCTGCAGCGCCACCGTGTTAGCCTGACTATCGGCTATAACTCATTGGTGGGCTAACATTGCCAACCCGCTTGTAACCACAGCCCTTTATTGCCCGCGATACCTATGCCGACTGCCCTGCCCTATATTGCCCATTATCCCGTCGAACTGCAGCAGCAAGTTGCAACGTTGATCGAGGAAGACCGTTTAGCCGATTTTCTACTGGGCAAGTATCCCAAAGTACATAACTTAGCCAATGATAAAGAGTTGCGTGAATTTGTGCTGGGATTAAAAAATCGCTATATGAAAAAATCTGCACCACTGAGCAAAATTGTTTATGACAACAAAATTCATGTTATCAACAATGCCCTAGGCCTGCACAGTTATGTTTCTCGGGTGCAGGGCGGCAAACTGAAAAGTAAAAACGAAATCCGCGTCAGTAGTGTTTTCAAGAAAACACCACTGGCATTTTTATCGATGATAGTGGTTCACGAACTCGCGCATTTAAAAGAAAAAGAACACAACAAAGCCTTTTACCAGCTGTGCAAACATATGCTTCCAGACTACTACCAGCTAGAGTTTGACCTGCGTTTGTATTTAACCCAACTAGACCTAGATGGCTCTATTTACAGCTAAGCTGCGGCTTATGGCAGCATTTTTGGTGGCGTTTGAGAGGGCGTACAGCAAGGTGCGCGTGATTAGGCTACAGGTCATTTTTTCGACCATTGAATCCATCGCTTCGAAACACTAAGGTGACCACCGACAAACACCGTGGGGCGTGGCAATGAACACCTGGAATATTACCGTAACGGCCAGCAAATTTGGCATCATCGCAATTTTGTATTATTTAACATCCAGTTGGACTTGGTCCATTGCCTGCTACGGCCTGTTAATACCACTGCCATTGTTGATAGCGCGACCGATAGCTGGACTGGACTGGGCTGCGCACTCACCCCAGCAGTACTGTTGGCCGTTATCGGTTTTGACTGGGGTTATCGCGACTCACAGCACCGAAGCGCTCGCTAACACCGGCTATTGCGCCAATATCTGCTGCAACCACGCGGAAATATCATCAATTTCCTGGGGATGAACTTCGTGGCCCATCGCATAGGTTTTAAACGCTGGCTCATGCCCCATGCCCTTTAGCGTATCCAGCGCATGCTGGCCCATCGACAGAGTCACCATCTGATCCTGATCACCGTGAAAAATATGGATAGGTAAAGCCGCATTGGCAGCGCTAGCCTGTACCGTTTCATGGGTGGGGAAATAAGTCGACATTGTCATCAGCCCGGCGAGGCGGTTATGGTAGGCCAATGCCGCCTGGTAGACCACCGCGCCCCCCTGAGAAAAACCAGCCAATACAATACGCTCACTGGCAATACCGCGAGAGCGCTCCCGTTCAACCAGCTCGATCACCGCCGCCGCCGAAGCCTCTATTTGGTCGGGACTGGTTTTACGCCCCCCCTCCAGCGATAAAATATCGTACCAAGCCGGCATCACCATACCGCCATTGATAGTGACCGGGATAGAGGGTGCATGGGGAAATATAAAACGCACGTTAAGCGTAGCAGGCAGGCGCAATTGCGGCACAATAGGAACAAAATCGTGACCATTGGCGCCCAAGCCGTGTAGCCAAATTACTGCGGCATCAGCGTTATTGCCGGTCTCAACGGTTTCGCAGGGTAAATAGGTCATAAAGCCTCTGATAGTAGAATTTTCGGAATTGGATATCGGTTTTAATAGTGGTGTTAGATATCGGTACTAAATAGTGGTGCTAAATAGTGCTGTCAGATAGTGACGTTAATAGCCAAGTGAATACTGTCGATTCACCAGCAATAGCGCCAAACAATACACACTAGCGTTAACAAGGTATCTAGCGGGTAGCACTATACAGTAAACACCAAGGGGCTTAATAGTCTGCAGCTACCGGTGTGGCGCCTTAAACAACCTTCAACTAGCAAGACTAGACCAATATACAATGCCCTGCTGGCAACATGCCCTCGGCGGTAATAGCTGGATAACAACTCCTCAGAAGTACCAGCACAGGAGTACTGGCACAGGAATGCCGTCACAGGAATACCGTCATAAATAGGCATCGACGGCGGCACGTTGATAGCCAGGTATCGATTGAGTTCCCTAGCGGTTGCTGCTTTCACTGAGCTATGGACCGGCGCCCTGTTTTCAGGTCTCGTTTTAAGTCTCGTTTTCAGGCCTAGTTTTCAGGCATAGCTTTCAGGCATAGCTTTCGAACCCTGCTTTCAAACCCAGTATCGGCGCAGTGGTGACAGTCCTCTATGGTCGCGGCATTTTGCGTGCTCGTTCCCAGAGCTTTTTTTACACCATCACCCAGCCACTGCTTATCACTGAACATCACGCTGATTGTTAGCTGTACTAACATAATCACCCTGATAAAGGCCGTTAAGAAGACATAACCACTAACACACCAGTATGAGGCGATCTAATTCTAGTATTTGGGTACACACCATCGCAGAACTGTGGACGTTGTGCACAATGATTTAGTTTATGCGACAACGCTAACCTTAGCCCCTGCATCAACAATTCCTGGTGGGTCGTTGCCAGTAAGTGGTTGCAGTGCAACACCTCAGCGGTCAATACCGCCGGCTCGACAACCGCCCCACTCAGTCCACATCGCTACATCTTTGGCCTTACCACAACCACAAACAGTCAGCTTTGCTTAACAATCTGCGGGTTACTCACTGACCCAATCAGCACAGCTCGGCGCTGCCTAAGGAGCAATCGCCACGTATAAGGCTCGGCTAAGCTAAGCCGGTAGTTCCCGGCAGTTAGTCACCCATAAAATACCCAACCAGCACCGCCATTTCATCAGGACAAGCCAATGTCAGCAAGGCACAGTAGTAGATTAGTTACTAGAAACAGCCCGGCATATAACAAGATATTAATATAATAAACGGCTCTATTGATCGGCGCCAGAGACCATACATTCTATGTTAGCTTAGACGGTGAATTCTGCCTGCAAACTCAATAGGGTTTATCGTCAGTTAGAACAAACCAGCGGCCAGAACCCGCTAATTTATCGCTCTTCAACGCGCTCACTGCATTTATCTATTAAAGGGAAATATCATGCTTAAGCTAACCAATATAATAGCCATAACAGTAACCCTTATCTGTAGTAACTCAGTGCTACAGGCAGCTGAAACCCAGCCGGTAGTCGAAGCTTATAGTTGTAATTATTTAGCAGGAAAAAACCAGAAAGATTTAGACATTGCCGTAGACTTTTGGCAGAAAGGTATTGATAAGATAGGGTCGAAAGCTATGCAGAGCTACTTCGCATCAATAATGACCCCTTTATATGCAACTACAGATGCAGATTTTCATTGGCTAGGATCAAACGTTGATTTAAACACCTGGGCAGCGGGAAACAGCGATTATACCAGCAGTAAATTCGGCGCGAGTGCCGATGCAAAATTCAAAAAAATGAGTAAATGTAAAACCAATCTGTATTTTTCCAGTCCACTTTATACCGGCTTCACCCCAGCACCAGAGAGTACCGGCGCATTGATGATGACTGCTGCTTGCAAACTCAAAGACGGTGCCACTATGGCTGATGTAAAAGTGACTGAGGCGATGCGGATAGCAGAGTTGACTGCCAATGCCGCAACGTTCAGTGTTTACAAATTAATACCGTATATTGCCAATACACCCAACGACCTTGTATATCTTATCGTACACAGTGACCTAAACGCCTTCGCCAGTGCCGGTACCATGCAACTGGCCTCAAAAACATGGATGGCGTCATCA
>JBLHLU010000319.1:0-4516 GCA_047623385.1 Paraglaciecola psychrophila | reverse complement strand
AATGTGCTATCGGCTGTCGACAATGAAACAGAGCGGTTTCTATTGGGCCAGATTTTTGACGAGGTGCGCAGTGAGAGCAGTCTTATTATCTCCCATAGACCCGAAGTGTTAGAGCGCGTTGATCAAATACTGTTGCTCGAAGAAGGCGAAATTATTGCCCGGGGTCATCATCGAGAGCTGCTGGTGAGTTCGGCGGTATATCGCGATACCTGGTCACTATTGCAGAGCGACGAACCCCAATTAGAACCTGAAAAAAAAGTAGAGCGGGGGCCGGGGCATGACAGCTAAGCCCATTGACAGCACCGAGGTGCACGCTGTAACAAAAAAAGCAGCATTTGATTTAGGTCTGTTGCAGCATTTTTTCCGTTTCCTGATGCCCTATAAGCGTGAGTTGATTATTGGCTTAATGCCGATACCGGTATCAGTATTGTGTAGTATTGCTTTCCCTTGGTTGATTATGCAGATTATTGATCAACAGTTAGTCAATAAACTGTGGCAAGGCATGGGGCTTTGGCTCGGCCTGCTTTCGCTGGTGTTAGTCAGTAATTATGTTGCCAATACCTGTTACAGTTATTTTGTGCAAAAAGCGGCACAAAAGGCGATTGCTGATATGCGTCGGGATATGTTTAGCCGAGTATTACGCTTTCCTCGCCGCTATTTTGACGGCACACCTATTGGCGTAACACTGACTCGGCTGACTAGTGATCTAGAGGCGATTAACGAATCGCTGGCCTCGGGGTTGCTTTCCATGTTGCGCGATTTGCTAATTACCGCTGCGCTATTAATATTTTTGCTGACGATTAGTTGGCAATTGACGGTGGTGACCTTGATTGTCGCGCCCCCCATGTATTTTGTTATTCGGGTACTACGTAAACGACTCCATCAGGCGTTTTTACAATCGCGGCAGGTGCTGTCACTGGGCACGGGCTACTTACAAGAGTGTTTGCAGGGTATGAAAACAGTGCAGTTGTACGGCGCTGAGAACGAAGTTGAGAGGCGTTATCAAAAATATACCCGTGCTTTTTTTGAAACTCAATCGCGATCAAATCTATACGATGCTGGATTGTTTGCGATTATTGAAGGCATCACCACCATTAGCATGGGCCTAATCATTTGGTATGGGGCCGGCGAGATTCTAGCAGCCACCTTGACGGTGGGCGTACTGATCGGTTTTATTCAAACATTGGATAAAATTTTTGTGCCGATCCGCGATCTCACCTCACAAATTGCGTCGATTCAGCGGGCCTTGGCAGCACTAGAGCATATCAATGTCATTTTTCAGCAGTCAGTTGAGCTAGAATCACCCTGCGCAGAGCAACCTGCAGACACTGTTAGTGCAGGCTTAGCCAGCTTCGAGTCACTAGAATTTGACCAAGTTTGCTTTCGCTACAACGAACACAGCCCCTATGTTTTGGATAATTTGTCATTTACTTTGCGCAGAGGTCAAAAAATTGCGCTGGTTGGCAGTACGGGTTCTGGCAAGTCAACAATACTGCGTTTGTTGACTAAGACCTACGATAATTATCAGGGCAGTATTCGTCTAAACGGTATTGAATTATCGACCATAGCAAAACACATAGCCGTCAATTTTTTCTCGCTGATGCAGCAGGAAACCTATCTGTTTAATAAAAGTATCGCCTTTAACATTGCTTTGGGTCGCAGCGGGATCGACCAGCAAGCGATTCATGCTGCTGCGAGCTACGTTTATGCCGATGAATTTATCGATAAACTACCGGGCCAGTACGCGTTTGAATTGCAACAAAATGGCGGCAATCTCTCCGCCGGTCAGGGCCAGTTAATCGCCTTTGCTCGGGCTATTGTTAGTGGCAGCGATGTGGTGTTGTTAGACGAAGCGACCAGCTCAGTAGACTCAGTGACTGAAAGCATGATTCAGCGGGCAATCGATCACGTGTTCGCCGACAAGACCGTTATTGCCATCGCTCATCGGCTCAGCACGATTGTGCACTCCGACCAAATACTGGTTCTGGATAATGGCAAAATCATTGAGCGCGGTGACCATCGCACACTGTTGGCAATGGACGGATTTTACGCCCGGCTAGTGCAGGGCGATTTACTCGATTAAAGGCAGTTGGCGCTGCTACCGGTTCAGCAGACGCATCTGCAGTTGTGCTGTGGGTTCTACCTATTGAGTTAATGGAGGGTTGCGACGATCAGCCATGGCCAAGCTAAAACGGCTGGCGCCGAGATGCTGATGTGCTGCAACCGTGCCGCAGTTGTGCCGAGGGCTTTAACCATAACTTTGCTGCATCGAGGCGATCGGCGACATACCCAATCCGTGATTGGGAATAGGGTAGCGCAGTCCATTGGCACTCAGTGCTTTTAATCCTGAAAGTAGTTTGGGTAAAAAACTGGGGGGAATCGCTATCAGCAATTCGTCGTCCTGTACCCCGCCAAACTTGCGCTCGGCATAACAGGGTATCGACAGTGAGGGTTCACCTGTTTTCAGGGCGCGGCCCCAGGAGTCAGCGCAGGAACTTTCGCCGACGCAGCTAAATGCCAGTTTTTTATAGCCAGACCATTGCAGGCCATTAATTAAAGTGATCATTTGCCCCGGTGTCGCATAAATAAGGCAGATGTCAGGGTTGCCCAAACGCTCCGAAGTCAGCGGCGAGACGGCGAGACCTTGGTAGTTGCCCGCGCTGGCACAGTCCATTTCAGCTTGGTGTTTGGCGCTGTCTTGCAAAGTACTGTACCAGACACCGTTAAATTGATTGCCGCTCAGAAACGCCTCATCTCTAGCATGTAGGCCCACTACTGCACCGCACTGAGCACCGGTTAAATTGTCCATGGTGACGCCAATGGTGTAACCCACCCAACGGCACTGCCCGACGATCTGATCAGTATTGAGTTTTTGAGCGGGATCCGGGCGCTTGAGCTTGGGTATCGACTCCATCTCAGCCAGTGTTTTATACCTTTTCATGCCGATCGGCATCGCTTTGAGCTTAAGGTATTTGATTAAATCGTCGACGATAGCTTGATAGTTATATTGGCTATCGTCATTCCAGCAGTTTTCGTGGGTGGCCATAAACTTTCTCCCTGAAACTTGTGTAGGTATTAGTGAACCCTGAGCATAAGCTTAAGCGTTAGGTTTAACCAGCACTGGCCGCTGCAATAAATCAGCAGTTGGCTAAGCGGATACACCTTGCGCTCGCAGTGGCAATTGAGTTTAAAGCGTTTTTGTTACCGTGTTTGACAGCGAGCTATACAGGTCGTCCCAATCAAAGCAGCTTACTGCAAAGTGATAGGTTCCAGGGCCGATGTCATCAAAGCGGTAGTTTGTTTGTTCAGAGGAATAAATGAGAATTGCCTCTGGAAGCCCGGCACTAATTACCGCGGCCAAGTCTGAGCCATTGATAAAACGATTTAATTGTTGCTGCTGTTCATTGAACGCCTGCTGAGAAGGTATCAGATCTAAGAGTAGGGCTTGTTGGTCTTCTAACTGCTGTTGCTGAACTGCCACGACCACGCAGCCTTGAATTTCTGCGGCGGCTAGTGGTTGGCCATTCTCTCTGCTCTGCGGCATTGTCCAGGACAGTTTCACCGTGCTATTGCTAGCAGCACTACTGGTGGAGTTATTGCCACCTGAACCACCACCACAGCCTGACAGCAGTGTTGCGACCAGCAAGGCGGCGGTACTTTTGGGAGTTAGTTGAAACACCTATAGAGTCCTATTTGAGAGGGTTGGCACGGGCTGTGGCGCTACTGGAAATTTAGCGGGTTCGACCTTCCATGGATAAAATACATCAAAAGGTTACCACAAAACACCGTTCAAGAGGGTCGGCGTTAGCAGTGCAGAACTAGTATTTTTTTGAGCTCAAGTTGACACTTTAAGTTGTGTTCGCAGCAGTCGCAGCGCCGGTGGACGACAACACAATGCCAGCTCTGCCTGATCCACGCGATATTGCAAGGGACGCCGCTGACAGCAGTGCTGATGCGCTCTAAAGTTACTCGCCCTGCAGTGTCGGTACTCGTATGTTAGCCGAGTATTAATTCAAACAGTCATCGCCCAGAAACGGCTACACCGATGACCTCATTACCGCTGTTGCTAACGGCTTACATTTTCCGGCAGGCCTAATAGCGCTTTCCACCGGCTTCATAATACTGGTTGAAATAGAGTGAGGGGTCTAGTCTCGAGTTTCTACCAGCGGCGAGATCCAGTGATCGCCGGGTTGAGCGGGGGTCCTAATTGGCGAATAGATGTTAATACCAATGGTCACTTTGAGTGAAGCCAGTCTAAAGGCTTGTTATTCTCGGGGCATCAGCCGGCCGATTATTTCGGGGGTCAATATAGGCGGTTGTTATTAATACGTGAACAGTGGCAACGCTTTACTGTGAGTATGATGGCATTGCTCTGCGCGGTCCCAACGACCGGCTAACCACCACTATCTGTGTTGGTGGTCAGGATCTAACAACGGTTTATATTTTTCCGTTTAGTAGCGATCGGCTGGGCTAGTGATCTGAACCATTAATAGCGCAATCGGCGCAGTTTCAGTGT
>JBLHLU010000318.1:0-4578 GCA_047623385.1 Paraglaciecola psychrophila | reverse complement strand
CAAGTCATCCAAGAACCCTGACACATCTATTGAGTTGGACCCCAGTCAAGACACTGCAAAAATATCGCGGCGAGAAAATTACGCGCTGGTCTATCTGATCGAGAGTGAAGGTCAGTTAGACAAGGTTATTCTGCCCATTCACGGCTACGGACTGTGGTCGACTTTGTACGGTTTTGTCGCCCTGGAACGCGATACTAACACCATCAAGGGGCTGGGTTTTTACGAGCACGGCGAGACCCCCGGCTTGGGCGGAGAAGTTGACAACCCCAAGTGGAAATCAAGCTGGGTCGGGAAAAAGGTCTATAAGGACGATGCCGTGGCGGTTCGCTTAGTCAAGGGCATGGCCAATAGTGCCGCTGATGATGCCGACTACCAGATCGACGGTTTAGCCGGTTCCACCCTGACCAGTCGCGGTGTTAATAATTTGGTGAAATTTTGGCTTGGTGATATGGGCTTTAAACCCTTTCTGAATAATTTGCGTTCCGGGGAGGCAGGTTAATGTCTGCGGTAAAAGATACGTTAATAGATCCAATATTTAAGAACAACCCAATTGCATTGCAAGTTTTGGGTATCTGCTCGGCACTGGCGGTGACCTCTAGCTTGAAGGTTACTCTGGTTATGTCGCTTTCGGTGATCGTGGTGACCGGTTGTTCCAACCTGTCGATCTCACTGATCCGCAATTTTATTCCCAATAGCATTCGCATTATTGTGCAGATGGTTATTATCGCCTCGCTGGTTATCGTGGTCGATCAGGTACTTAAAGCCGTGGCGTACGATATTAGTAAGCAGCTGTCGGTGTTTGTCGGATTGATTATTACTAACTGCATCGTGATGGGCCGGGCCGAGGCCTTTGCGATGAAAAATCCGCCGCTGGCCAGCTTTGTCGACGGGATTGGTAACGGTCTGGGTTACAGCAGTATCTTGATCGCCATTGCGGTCGTTAGAGAACTGTTTGGCTCGGGTAAATTAATGGGTATTGAGATTTTACCGCTGGTGAATGACGGTGGCTGGTATGTACCCAACGGTTTGTTATTAATGCCGCCCAGTGCCTTCTTTATTATTGGCTTGTTTATTTGGGCGCTGCGCGCTTGGAAGACTGATCAGGTAGAAGACTCTGAGTTCAGTATTGTCGAGAACACCAGTCCCAGCAAGGAAGCCGTGTAAATGGAACATTATTTAAGTTTATTTGTTAGTTCCATCTTTATTGACAATATGGCGCTAAGTTTTTTCCTCGGTATGTGTACGCTGCTGGCATTATCGAAAAAAATGCAAGCGGCTATAGGCCTGGGTATCGCTGTGGTGGTGGTACTGGCCATTACGGTGCCGATCAATAATTTAATCTTTACCTTCTTACTGCAAGATGGCGCTCTTGCATGGGCGGGCTATCCCGACGTGGATTTGAGTTTTCTGGGACTGTTGAGCTATATCGGCGTTATCGCCGCGCTAGTTCAGATCTTGGAGATGTTTCTCGATAAGTATGTGCCTGCGCTATACAACGCCCTCGGTGTATTTTTACCGTTGATAACGGTTAACTGTGCCATTCTCGGTGCTTCACTGTTAATGGTTGAGCGCGATTACGACTTTGGTGAGTCGGTGGTGTTCGGGGTAGGCGCTGGAGTCGGCTGGGCTCTAGCTATTATTCTTTTGGCGGGTATTCGAGAGAAAATGAAATACAGTGATGTGCCCGACGGTTTACAGGGTTTGGGTATTACTTTTATTACTGTAGGTCTGATGTCGCTAGGATTTATGTCTTTTAGCGGTATCGATTTGTAAGGTTTAAACGACGACAACTTTGAGAATCAAGAGGTGGTTAAATGGATACGCAAGTAATTATTATCGGGGTGGTGATGTTTACCTCCATCGTTATTGCACTGGTAGCGGTGATACTCACTGCGCGCTCGCAAATGGTGAGTACTGGCAATGTTAATATCGAGATAAATGGCGAAAAGACCATTTCTGTACCTGCAGGTGACAAGTTACTGCAAACCCTAGCGTCACAAAATATCTTCCTCGCCTCAGCCTGTGGCGGCGGCGGTACCTGTGCCCAGTGTAAGTGTATTATCAATGACGGCGGTGGCTCTATGCTGCCTACGGAAGAGGCGCATTTTAGCCCCCGCGATGCTCGCGAAGGCTGGCGTTTGTCTTGTCAGGCCCCGGTTAAGCAAGATATGAAAATACAGGTGCCCGAAGAAGTCTTTGGTATCAAACAATGGGAGTGCACGGTTGAGAGTAACCCCAACGTGGCGACCTTTATCAAAGAGTTGACACTTAGATTACCCGAGGGCGAAGTCGTCGACTTTCGCGCCGGTGGCTATGTACAGCTAGAGGCTCCAGCCCACGACATCAACTATCGCGATTTTGATGTGGGTGAAGAGTATCGAGGCGACTGGGAAAAGTTTGGATTTTTCGACGTGAAGTCCAAGGTCGACGAGCCACTTATTCGCGCCTACTCCATGGCCAACTACCCCGGCGAGAAGGGTATAGTTAAATTTAATATCCGCTGCGCCACACCACCGCCGAATAATTTGAGTTTGCCTGCGGGGCAAATGTCATCCTGGGTATTTAGCTTAACGCCCGGTGACAAAGTTACCGTATTTGGCCCCTTCGGTGAGTTTTTTGCTAATGAATCTGAAGCTGAAATGGTCTTTATTGGTGGCGGTGCTGGCATGGCGCCAATGCGCTCGCATATTTTTGACCAGTTGAAACGAATCAAAAGCGATCGGAAAATCTCTTTCTGGTACGGCGCCCGTTCAATGCGCGAAGTGTTCTACGCAGAAGAATACGATGCCTTGGCAGTGGAATTCCCCAATTTCTCCTGGAATCTAGCGCTCAGCGATGCACAGCCAGAGGACAATTGGACAGGTATGACCGGTTTTATACACAACGTCGTTCACGAAAATTACTTGAATGAACACGTCGCGCCGGAAGATTGTGAATTCTACATGTGTGGCCCACCGATGATGAACTCAGCGGTTATCAATATGCTCAACAGCCTCGGCGTCGAGAATGAAAATATTAGGTTAGATGAATTCTAGCCTAGCGCTGCTGATTGCTTTGCCTACCAGAACCGCCAGTCGGTTCTGGTTAATGCTCGCGGCGCTTATGTTATGTGGCTGCAGCGAGTCCCCGGCACCGTCCTTTTCCCTGTCAGGTGAGACCATGGGTACCGTTTATTCGGTGACTGTGCTCGAACCTATAGGTCACACTAGTGATCAAGAAAAGCTTCAGCTGATTATCGATACTCGGCTGCAAACCTTAAACCAGCAAATGTCGACTTATGTCGACGACTCCGAACTGTCCTATCTCAATCGAACGCCTACCGATCAGCCTGTTATCCTCAGCGAAGAGCTGTTTGAAGTTTTGTTGATGAGCATTGAACTGAGCTGGCTCAGTGGTGGCGTGTTCGATATTACCGTTGGGCCGCTAGTTGACTTATGGGGGTTCGGGCCGCAGCAACACGATCTGGTGCCGACTCAGAGCGCCATTGATGAGGCCCTTGCCGGCACTGGTTATCAACACCTGCAGCTTAATATAGCCGACAGTTCAGTAAGTAAAACCCAGCCGGTGTCTGTCGATTTGTCGGCTATAGCCAAGGGCTACGGTGTCGACAAAATTGCCGAGTTATTACTGGCAGCGGGCTATAAGGATTTTATGGTCGAGATTGGTGGCGAGTTGCGGCTGCAGGGTATGAGCCCGCGGGGCGCACCCTGGAAAATTGCTATAGAGCAACCCGACGGCAGCTTTGGTAAAGTGCATCGGGCGGTCAGTATCGACACCGGGGCGATGGCGACATCCGGCGACTATCGCAACTATTTTGAAGTAGAGGGCCAGCGCTACTCCCATACTATCGATCCCACCACCGGTTGGCCGATAAAGCACACGTTGGCCTCGGTGACTGTGATCACTGAGTCTGCTGCTTATGCTGATGGGCTGGCGACAGCGATTAATGTGATGGGCCCGGAGCGCGGATTATTGTTTGCCGAGCAGCAGCAGTTAGCGGTCTATTTAATTATCAACACTGAGCAGGGCTTTGAAGCGAGATTTACTGAGGCTTTTCGTCCCTATCTACAGTAAACTGGCAACCGTGCATTTAGGCGCAGGCAAAATCTAGGATTGTATTATGGCTATTTTCGTTATTACCTTTCTTGCCATGTTAGTGGTGGTAGCCGCGATGGCAGTGGGCTCAATCATGGCTAATAAACCGATCAAAGGGTCCTGCGGCGGCCTTAGTGCGCTGGGTATGAAAACCGATTGCATGATTTGCGGCGGCGACCAAACCGCTTGGCGTCGGGAGACTGAAATTATCGGCAAGGCCGACTTAGGCTTCGATGTTATGAGTGAAAAGCCCGCAGCAGGGGCTTAACTGCGGCGCTCAACAAGGCCTCAATAGACCCCGCTTTTAATGGGCTGTCATCCCCCAGATACAACTTGAGACCCAGATCCGTTCAATGTTGCTTAGTGCTGTTCAAAATACTGCATCTCTTAGCTGCTAGCGTTGCAGTAAATAACTGCATTTTATAGCTGCACGATATCGCTCACTACACAGCTGGACTACACAGTTGGACTACACAGCTCAAC
>JBLHLU010000317.1:0-4586 GCA_047623385.1 Paraglaciecola psychrophila | reverse complement strand
TGCGCGCCGCCCGCGGATAACCATCACCGTAGCCAATCGCCACAGTGGCGATAATCGATTGGCGCTGAGCACACCAGTTGCCTGAATAACCAACTTGTTCACCGACCGCCACGGTGCGCAGCGAGATAACACTCGACTTTAGTGTCATCGAACATTTCAGTGCCAACGCTTTACTAGTTATAGCACTTAGTGGACTGCCCCCGTACAACATATAACCGGGCCTATTCCACTGTGCCCGAGCTACCGGCATAGTCAGTAGTGCTGCAGAATTAGCCACACTTAGCGGGTTACTAAGGTCCTGTACTGCACGAAAAAGATGCTCCAATTGCTGTTGATTACGGACGTCAGCGGGCTCATCTGCACAGGCTAAATGGGTCATTAGCACGATCTCACCCTCGACGTTGGCGCAGTCCGAGAGTTGTTTAACTACTGCCATAGCCCGCTCTGGCGGCAGACCCAGTCGGTGCATACCGGTGTCGAATTTCAACCATACCCTAACAGGCCTAATCAACTTAAGCTGCGTTATGGCGCTAAGCTGTTGCTCATTTTCAATTACCACCCAACACTGTAATTGTGCCGCGCGCTTAAGCTCGGCCTCGTCCAGGGCCCCCTCCAGTAACAGTATCGGTGTGTCGATATCAGCTGAGCGCAGCAGCTCTGCCTCGTCTAGGCGAGCAACAGCCAACGCTGGTGCCAGCGCCACCAGCGCACTAGCTACCGCTATTAAACCGTGGCCGTAGGCGTTGGCCTTCACCACCGCAATACACTGGCCACCGGCGGATAGCGACTGTGCCAGGCGAAAGTTTTCAACAATGGCGGATAAATCGACCTGTGCAAATGTCGGTGTGGTCATAGTAGATAAAGTCTTTTCCAATGGGTAATGCCAGCTTGCGGCTAACAAGCCATAACTAAATTAACAGTAGTAATCACTAGCTGTAGTGTTAGGCATACGCCCTACCCGCCCAGACCACTGCGGGTATTATGGAGTGTAACCGTGCTCAGTAATAGCCTCGCTTGCAGCTTGAGATAGCTGCGCCATCGCAATAGCTACCGCGTCAAACTGGCTGATAATAGAAAAGCGTACGCTGTCGCCGCTACTGAGTTGTCCTAGGCGGGCACAATCTGCCGCCAATACAGAGCCCATTTTGGGGTAGCCGCCGATACTCTGGCGATCGTTTAACAATACCATGGGTTGACCGTCCGGGGGCAATTGCACCGCGCCTAAACAATTACCCTCCGATACCATGCCGCGTAGCGAAGCCACTACTGCCGGACCTTCCAGCCGATAAGCCATGCGGTCACACAGCGCCGAGACACGATACTCACTGGTAAAAAATCGCTGCAGTTGATCATCGTCAAAACCTAGATGTTGATAGCCTAATACCAGCCGCAATGTCAGCGCTTTTGGGTACTGAGGCTGAGCATATATTGGTAACTGACGGCTGAGCTGTGGCGCCGAGGCCTCGCAGGGCAGCAAATCACCGCTCACCAAAGCCCCACCATTGAGTCCGCCAATGTGTTCCCGTAGCACCGTCGCGGTACTGCCAAATTGTGGCCGTACTTGAAACCCCCCCGCTACCGCCACATAGCCACGACAGCCACGGCGGGCATAGCCCAGCTCCAACAAATCACCCGGTACCAGCAAATGACTGCACCATTGTGCCTTGGGCTTACCGTTTATATGCACTGGCATCACCGCCCCGGTTACCGCAACAGTGGTGTGAAGCTGCGCTCGCAGCGCCAAGCCGCCAACGGCTATTTCTATAGACGTGCAGCCCGAACTGTTACCACAGAGATTGTTAGCTAAAGCAAAAGCGTTGCTGTCGATCGGACCACCGGTGCTGAGGCCCAAGTGTTCATAACCAAAGCGCCCTGCGTCCTGCAACAGCGCTAATACACCGGCTTTCACCACTTCTAGGCCCAGTAGTTTTGCGGTGCTCACAGCACACCACCGAGCGCCAGAAACTTCTCCACACCAATCGCCTGAAATTGTACTCGATCACCTACCACTACCGGCATAGCAGGGGTGCTAAGAGGATCAAACATGGGTACGGGGCAGCGACCGATAATATTCCATCCGCCCGGCGACTCGGACGGATAAACGGCAGTCTGGCGCTCGGCAATAGCCACTGCGCCGCGGGGTACGCGCTGGCGTGGCGTGGCCAAGCGCGGCGCGGCAATGCGCTGATCAACATCACCGAGATAGGCAAAACCCGGGGCAAAACCAATCGCGTAAACCCGATATTCACACTGCTGATGAATAGTGATCACCTGCGCCACCGACAAACCTTTTGCGGTAGCCAGCGATGCTAAATCCAGCGCAACGTCGGCGCCATAATACACCGGCAATACCACTAAACGACTGGCCACAGCAGTATGCAAAGGGGCTGTAGCGATTATTTTGTGCACCGCCGCGGTGACCTCAGCGGCATTGCTATGGCCTAAATCATAGCTAATCAGCAGCGAGGTATAGGAGGGAATGAGGCTGATAATAGCGGCGCCCAGATGCTTTTTCAGCGCCTCGGACAAATAGAAAATAGCCGCTGATACATCTGCGTTAGCGACCTCACCGAGATAAACAATCAGTGCATTCTCTGCGGCGACTTCTATTTTCACTAAGGCTACTGGCGGTGGCGTCATTATCAGTCGACCTAAGCCGGCAACAAGCGGCGAATATCGGCAATAGCCGCCGCTGCGCTGGGGTTGTCGCCGTGAACGCAAAGGCTATCAATTTGCAGTGCTAAACAGCTGCCGCCAACGGTGGTGACGGTGCCCTGCTGACACAGTTGCTGTACTTGAGCCAGCATTGCCTCGCGGTCTAATATCGCGCCGGGCTGCGTGCGCGGCAATAGCCGGCCATCGTCACCGTAGCGCCGATCGGCAAAACCTTCAAAGAGTAATTCCACGCCGTGAGCACGGGCCTCCAATCGGTGGGCATCAGCCTCACCCGTAGCCAGCACCATTAATGGTAGCGGCTGGTGGTAGCTCGACATCGCCGTTAACACCGCGCTGCGCACCGCACTTTGCGCCATCATATCGTTATACAGTGCACCGTGGGGTTTAACATAGGCTAAGGACAAACCCTGACAGCGCGCCATACCTTCCAGCGCTGCAATCTGATAGTGCATCAGGGCAATAATTTCCGCGGTCGAACAGCTCATACTACGACGGCCAAAGCCCTCGCGGTCGCGGTAACTGGGGTGGGCGCCAATACTCACACCGGCCCGCTGGGCCAACGCCAAAGTGGCATGAATTTGCTGAGGATCGCCGGCGTGAAAACCACAGGCAATACTGGCCTGATCAATAAAGGGCATAACTCCAGCGTCGACACTATAAGCTTCGGTACTGGCAGCGTCGGTGCTGGCAGCGTCGGTAATGTCAGCATCGCCACCACTGCCCTCGCCCAGATCACAATTGAGTTTTATCGCCACGATAACCGCTTCCACCTACCTATAAACACTGTCCCATGATTATGAAAGAAAACCGGCACAATGAGAACTGTTCTGTTCAGTTGTCGGTAGGGTAATCACTGCTATAAACGCTACAGCACCTATCGCACTGCAATACCGTGTTGAGAAACGTAGTCAGCAAATGACCAGCAACGCACACAGTCCAAGGCGCAATAGCGTCGAACAGCAAGCGATCTAGTAGCGAAGTCAGCGGATTATCGGGGCAGGCTTTTGTATGGGGCGCAGTGGCCTTTTTAGCGGGGCTTAGTAAAACGAGGGATGCACAGGAACTGTGACAGCAAAGTGTCACAGTTCCTGTGCTGCAGATACTATTTAATACGCACCAATGTTCTACCAATATTTTGACCCTGGATCAGTTTATCCAAATAGGCCGGCACTTGCTCGAGACCAATCTCAGTGGTTAGTGCATCCAGTCCGGTCAACTTCCACTCGTTGGCAAATTTCTGCCAAATCGCCTGCTTTTTCTGCAGAGAAATATACACCGAGTCGACACCGAGTAAATTCACGTCGCGAATAATAAACGGCATCACCGTAGCCGGTAGATTGGCGGAGGCAACCAGACCACAACAAGCTACACTGCCGCTGCTGTGCATGGATTTCAGCAGGTTATTGAGCGTATCACCACCAACACAGTCGATCGCATTGGCCCATTGCTGGGCCAATAACGGCTTGCGCTGTACTTCAGACAGAAGGTTTCGATCGATTATTTCTGCAGCGCCTAAACTAGTCAACATTTCGCCCTGCTCCGGCTTACTGGTGCTGGCAACCACTTCAAAGCCCAGCTTAGCTAACAGCGCTACTGCTACCGATCCAACGCCGCCGGTAGCACCGGTGACTATCACCTTACCATCGCCGGCGACGGCGCCTGCTTGTAGCAATTTGTTAACACACAAGCCAGCTGTTAGACCGGCGGTACCCAGTACCATGGCATCCCTAGCAGAGAGACCCGCTGGCAGTGCCAAGGCCCAGTTTGCTGGCACCTTAATGTATTCAGCCAGACCGCCATGGGTCTCCATACCTAAATCATAGCCGGTAACAATAACCGTATCACCGATGGCAAAATCAGCGCTGGCTGATTCCTTAATCACGCCTACCGCATCAATGCCCGGTGTATGC
>JBLHLU010000316.1:0-4639 GCA_047623385.1 Paraglaciecola psychrophila | reverse complement strand
GTGGTATCAGCGTTGTGCTCGATTGTTATTGTGTCCTCGAGGGCTGCTGCGCAAGCGCCTAGGCTCTAACCGTGATGTTAGCAGCAACCGCCGGAACATTTGCCCTTTACCTGCGCTGTCGCCGGCGCAACGCTGTCAATACTATGAATATTCATGGTGATTATTACCGCGCCTTAATTCTGGGGTGTCTACTACTCTCTTGGCATACCCACAACGGCCCCGCGGCAACCGTTTACACGGTCGGATGCGCTGATTTGTGATCGCTAATAAATCGCAATAGCCAATAACAACGCGACCTATGGCGGTGCTATAGCTTGTCAATTTGAAGTCAAGTCGGCGGCGGCCCCCACTCACTTCGCGCTGGTTGAGATCAGTCGCCACTCACTGAGTGATTGCAGTAATTAGCCCGTAGTGCCGCCGTTAATTGGCGCGAGGGGGCTTGCGCCAGTAGTCTCAGTTGAGTTTTGACGATGACTCGGTGCGACTAACTATAGGGTTCTGGGCTACACGGCGGCAAACTACTGCCCCTAGCTCGAATGCGCTGCAGTTAATGGCACCCTCACCGGCGCTAAAGCTGCATGCTAAATTTGCGCGTATAAGCGGAAAGTTCTAACCCTCATCAAACTCATGTGACCGCTGCTGCAGGGCTGCTGGGTGCTGTTGCGCATTGATACCGTTAGCCTGTGGCGAGGGACTGGCTGTGGTAGTTTTTGGCGAGGCAATATCATACTCGATCAACAGCACCAGCGATCTTAGCCGCTTTACCCGTCACCACTGTGACAACTCGCTCAGCGCCGATAACACCATGCGGGGTTTAGTCCACCATGACCGCCCAGTTTTCAAAGGGCTCACGGTCCGATATTAAGGTATTGACTGGGGCGTCGGGATCTCGATAGCCCACAGCCATGCCGCAAAACAACATTAATTCGTCACCGGCACCGACAAACTGACTGACGCTACGCGGTCTATTGGCCCAAGCCTCCTGGGCGCAGGTATCTAGCCCCGCCTCTTTTGCCAACAACATAAAGGTTTGTAAGAACATACCCAAGTCGGACCATTGCGGAGGGCCCATGCTCTTGTCGACAAATAAGAAGAATCCAGCCGGTGCGTCAAAAAAATTAAAATTGCGGGCCAAATGGCTATACCGCGCTGTTTTGTCTTCCCGAGGTATACCCATTAGCGCATACATGTCCTCACCCACTTTAAAACGTGAGCTGCGGTAGGGCTCCACTAACGGTTGTGGATAGATGGCGTAAGCCGGGGTCTCGGGCTCTGTCTGGGTGGCCAGATAATCCCTAAAGCGCGGCATCGTTGTACCGTTGAGCACGAACACCCGCCAAGGTTGTAAATTGCCACCGCTAGCAGATCGCGATGACTTTTTTAACAAGGTTTTTAACAACTCAGAATCTACCGGGGTATCGGCAAAAGCTCGAATAGAACTTCTCGATGCTACAGCGTCGGTCACATTCACGGTATTTCCTCAGTGGGTAAGCGTTTAATGGGTCGAATCTACCAAGCGATAGCAGTGCAATGACGATGTTATGACACTACTTTGGTTATGTCTTGGTGATGCTATGGTGATGCGGATAGTAAATCATCGGTACCATAAACTAAAGATGCTCGCACAACGCTAAGGCCGCCACTTTCATCACTTCTCGCTATCCTGTAGGCTAACGATACTATAAAGAGACAGGGAGTAACGCAATAATGAACACTGCGATTGCCGTCGGCAGCGCCTATTACAATGGCGAACAATGGAATGATCTTGTTGAATTTACCCAGCAAGCAGACCGACAGGGGGTAGATTACGCCTGGTCGGCTGAAGCTTGGGGTATGGATTCTATCGTACCGCTGGCCTACCTCGCCGGTAAAACACAGAATATCAAGCTGGGCACTGGGATCTTACAAATTTCATCGCGAGTGCCGCCGATGATAGCCATGACCGCCCAGAGCATGGCCACAGTCTCCGACGACCGCTTTATTCTAGGCCTTGGCGTCAGCGGCCCCCAAGTGGTTGAGGGGCTGCACGGACAGAGTTTTGCCAAACCGCTGAGTCGGTTACGCGAATGTATCGATATCATCAAAATGGGCCTTAACGGCGACCGTGTTCAATATCAAGGCAAGCACTATCAACTACCCCGGGCCGGTGGCGAGGGCAAGCCTATTCGCCTTTCACAGCCACCGCGGCCCAACTTACCTATCTATTTGGCTACCCTTGGGCCCAAAGCGCTGGAACTCACCGGTGAGTTGGCGGATGGCTGGTTGGGCACCTCCTTTATTCCTGAATACGCCGATGTCTTTCTCGACCCCATTCGCCGCGGCGCCGAAAAAGCCGGTCGCAGCCTCGAAGATATCGATATACAAATTGGTGGCAGTATTGAGGTTGGCGAAGATGTTGAAGCCATGATTGCCGCCCGAAAGCCTGGCATGGCCTTTACGCTAGGCGGCATGGGCTCAGCCAATACCAATTTTTACAACAGCGCGTTTCGCCGTTCCGGTTATGCCGACGTCGCCGAGGAGGTGCAGGCGCTGTGGGTAGCCGGCAAAAAGTCTCAGGCCATAGCCCGAGTACCCGATGAGCTGATTCTGAAAACCAGTTTAATTGGCACTGAAGATATGATTCGGGAGCGGCTGCGAGCCTATAAAAACGCCGGCGTTAACACCTTCCGCATTGGCGCCGAGGGTGATAACCTGCAACAAAAGCTCGACCGCTTAGGCATCTCCCTAGACCTTATACGTTCGGTATAACCCGCCCGCCCGGTGCTGGCGTTAGTGATTTACCCTCAGTACTGGGCGGGACTACTCTTGAACCGCAATTATTGCCATAATGCCCAGGTACATTGAAATTTTGAAGCAATAGCACTGTCGTATTAACCGATAGACAAATCAGAGAAATAACATCTATGCCGACATTACGCCCCTATTTCAACCGTTCGTTAATACAAAGCGCACTGCTATCGCTGCTATTAACCGTGCCCCTAGCATTGATGGCAAAGACCTCAGCACCAGTAGCCTTCGATGAAGACCAGGGTAAGGTCGCTATTGATATTGTCGAAAAACTGCAGAGCCAGCACTATGCCAGCTTGGCCTTCGACGATAAGTTGTCTTCGCGCTTGCTGGATAACTACATTAAAAGACTCGATGGCAATCGCAGTTACTTTTTACGGTCAGATCTTAAAGAGTTTGAGCAATACCGCTTTGTATTGGACGATACCATCACTGCGGGAGATTTGAATCCAGGTTTTATCGTTTTTAATCGTTACCAGCAGCGTTTAATTGACCGCGTGGAATACACCATTGAGCAATTGCCGATGCTGATCGCCAACCTCGACTTTGAGCGCGATGAGGTGTTACAACTGGACCGCTCCGAAGCGAACTGGCCGGTGAACCGCGAAGAACTCAACGATTTGTGGCGCAAGCGCATTAAAAGTCGAGTTATCAGCCTTCGATTGGCGAAAAAAGCCGATGATGAAATTTTGCCGCTGATTTTGAAACGCTATAAGAACCAACTCAATCGCATCAAATTAACTAACAGCGAAGATGCCTTTCAAATCTATATGAACGCTCTGACATCGCTGTACGATCCACATACCTCGTACTTTTCACCAACCACTTCGGAAAATTTCAATATCAATATGAGCTTGTCTCTGCAGGGTATTGGCGCGGTGTTACAAATTGAAGACGAGTATACTAAGGTGGTACGGGTGGTACATAAAGGCCCCGCTGACAAACAGGGTCAGTTGCAGCCCTCAGATCGTATTGTCAGTGTAGCCCAGGGCAGCGAACCTTTTAAAGACGTTATCGGCCTGCGTTTGGACGATGTGGTAAAACTGATTCGCGGGCCCAAGTTGAGTGTGGTCAGGCTAGAAGTTATTCCTGTGTCTGCCAAAACAGACGAAGAGCGCAATGTTATCGAAATTGTTCGCGATACCGTTAAACTCGAAGAGCAAAGCGCTCAGAAGAAAATCATCGAAGTTTATAACAATGACAAACTGCTTAAGTTAGGGGTGATCGATATCCCTGCGTTTTATATCGACTTCGACGCTATGCGCCGTGGCGATAAAAACTACAAGAGCACCACCCGAGATGTTAGCAAACTGCTGGCTGAACTAGAGGCCGACGGCGTAGACGGCATTGTTATCGACTTACGCAACAACGGCGGTGGCTCGCTGCAAGAAGCCAATCAACTGACCGGACTGTTCGTCGAATCGGGGCCCACGGTACAGATACGCCACTCCAATACGCAGGTATTTAGAGACGGCAAGCGCAATGCCTCGCCCTATTATAGAGGGCCACTAGCGGTGCTAATCAATCGTTTGAGTGCTTCTGCTTCGGAAATATTTGCCGGCGCTATTCAAGACTATGACCGCGGTATTGTGGTCGGTAGTCCGTCTTTTGGTAAAGGGACCGTACAGTCGCTAACACCACTTCGTAGCGGCCAACTTAAAATCACTGAGTCGAAATTTTATCGTATTTCTGGGGAGAGCACGCAGCATCGCGGCGTGGTGCCCGACATTCAGTTTCCAGCGCTCTACGATCCGGAAAAAGTCGGAGAGAGCTCGCTGGACAATGCCTTGGCCTGGGACCGTATCAGTCCGATAAGACACCGCAAGTATCACCGCATCGCGTCGATTTTGCC
>JBLHLU010000315.1:0-4639 GCA_047623385.1 Paraglaciecola psychrophila | reverse complement strand
AACCGTAGTCAACTCGCTTTAGTTCTGCAACGAGACTGTCGGTAAAGGAATTTCGATGAAAAACCGTATAAAAATGCCGGCCTTAAGCGCCACGGTATTAGCCCTATTATTGTTGTTATTACCACCGTCGGCGTTGGCAACCCCAGTTAGTTTCGAACAAGATGTTGCTGCTATAGCTGCGGCAAAAAAAATGCGCGACAAAGAAAGTATCATCGATCGTCTCGCCGCCAGTACCGATCCCCGCGCACTGCAGGTGATCAAAGCACTGCAAACAGGCGAATTGTATTACCGCAAGAGCGACCGGGCGCTGGTTTACGCACGGCGTCAGCAATCACAAATGCACATTAGTGATGTGCTGAGTACTGCAGATTGGGGTCTAGTAAATAAATCAACCCTCAAAAAAGTTAGCATCAACAACAAATTGCGCAATCAAATGCGAGAACTGTTGGCCGAGCGAATGCTGTTGCATCCAGACAGTACTATAAGACTCAAAGCGGCCAGGGACTTATCTAAAAATATCGATATAAAAAACAATGTGATTATCGAACGCACGCTGGCCAATGAAAAAAACCCCAAGGTTATTGAAGCGTTGAACAATGCCTCAGCGCTGATCGGTTTGCAGTCGCCGCTTGAAGCCGAGCGTTTATTGGCCATTGCCAAACTTGAAGGCAGTACTAGTCAACTGGCTATGGCCAAGCTGGCTGGCATGGTCGAGGTTGATGACAGCGGCGCTTACCGTGAGGCCAGTGATAAGGTGAGAGCGGCAGCGGCGATGCAGCTGAAAAAAATGCAGGGCGCCGCGCAGTTTTTTAATTTTTTAGAAAATTTATTTTTTGGTGTGAGTTATGGCTCGGTATTACTGTTGGCGGCAGTGGGCTTGGCGATCACCTTTGGCGTTATGGGGGTGATTAATATGGCCCATGGCGAAATGATAATGCTGGGGGCCTATACCACCTATGTGGTGCAGCTGGTTATGCCTAACTTTATCGAATACTCACTGCTAGTGGCTATCCCCGCTGCTTTTTTAGTCTCTGGTGCTATGGGGGTGCTGATTGAGCGCACCGTCATTCGACATTTATACGGCAGGCCACTGGAAACATTACTCGCTACTTTTGGTATTAGTCTGGTATTGCAGCAACTGGTCAGAAGCGTTTTCTCTCCACTAAACAAAACTGTTATAACGCCGGAGTGGCTAAGTGGCTCGATGGAAATCAATGGCTTTTTATCGCTGACTTATAATCGGCTCTATATTATTGTATTTAGTATTATTGTTTTACTGGCGCTAATATTTATTTTGAAGAAAACCTTTGTCGGTTTGCAAATGCGCGCAGTTACTCAAAATAGAGCAATGGCCAATTCCATGGGTATCCGGGCTGGCTGGGTGGATGCGCTGACATTTGGCCTTGGTTCTGGTATTGCCGGCATTGCCGGCGTCGCTCTAAGTCAGCTAACCAATGTCGGTCCCAATTTGGGTCAAGCTTATATCATCGACTCCTTTATGGTGGTGGTATTTGGTGGTGTCGGCAACTTATTCGGCACGTTTTTCGCAGCACTGAGCTTGGGTATTGCCAATAAGTTTATTGAGCCTGCAGCCGGTGCGGTGCTGGCAAAAATTATTGTGCTAATTTTTATTGTACTTTTTATTCAGTGGCGCCCTCGCGGTTTATTCGCGATCAAGGGCCGCTTTGTTGAGGATTAATTAATGACTGCGTCACCTATTACACAGTCCACTTCACCCCGCTTTTTCCTCGCTTCAGATGTCGGTGGAAAACGGCTGCTTTGGGTATTGCTAGCGGCAGCTATTTTTGTTCCGATACTCAATCTAGCGGTGCCCGAAGGCTCTTTTTTTCACGTATCTTCTTATACATTAACGCTGGTTGGAAAATATTTGTGTCTGGCACTATTGGCGCTGTCTGTCGATTTGATCTGGGGCTACTGCGGTATATTAAGTCTTGGTCACGGCGCATTTTTTGCCCTTGGGGGCTATGCCATTGGCATGTATCTAATGCGCCAAATAGGCGATCGCGGTGTTTATGGCAACCCTGAACTGCCGGACTTTATGGTGTTTTTGGATTGGCAGGAATTACCTTGGTACTGGAGCGGCTTCGATAACTTCGGCTTTGCGATGTTAATGGTGCTGGTCGTGCCCAGCGTATTGGCCTTTGTATTTGGTTGGTTGGCTTTTCGCTCTCGGGTAACTGGCGTTTATTTTTCGATTATTACCCAGGCGCTAACCTACGCACTGTTGCTGGCATTTTTCCGCAATGACATGGGTTTTGGTGGCAACAACGGGCTCACCGATTTTAAAGACGTATTGGGTTATAGCTTACAGTCTGAAGTGACGCGCAATGTCTTGTTCAGTTTATCGGCGATATCGCTGGGTTTATTTTACGTATTATTTCGTTGGATTGTGAACTCAAAATTTGGTCGGGTGTTAGTAGCTATTCGCGATGCGGAGAGTCGAACACGATTTACTGGCTATAAGGTGGAGTACTACAAATTATTTGTGTTTGTATTGTCCGCCGCCGTTGCCGGTGTTGCCGGTGCACTGTATGTGCCGCAGGTTGGCATCATCAATCCCGGTGAGTTCAGCCCGCTGAATTCTATTGAAGTGGTAGTTTGGGTTGCCATCGGTGGGCGCGGTACGCTGTACGGTGCGGTGATTGGCGCGGTCATCGTTAACTACGCAAAAACCTTTTTCACTGGGGCAATGCCTGAAGTATGGCTGTTTATGCTAGGTGGCCTGTTTGTCATCTCAACCATTTATCTGCCCAAGGGAGTGGTCGGGGTGTTGCAACAATTCCATCAGCGTCAGAGTGCTAAAGCTGGCAAAAACCTGACCCTGGAGTCGACATGAAAACGGCGCATATCAGTGATGACACTATTCTCTATGTCAATGGAGTCAGTAAAAGCTTTGACGGTTTTAAGGCGCTAAACAATTTGTCTTTGACGCTAAAAAAGGGCGAGATGCGCGCCATCATCGGCCCCAATGGTGCCGGTAAAACAACCATGATGGATGTGATTACTGGCAAGCTGCGCCCCGACAGCGGAGAAGTGATTTTTGGTGACAGCATTGATTTGACCCAATTCGACGAAGCGGAAATTGCCAATCTAGGTATCGGTCGCAAGTTTCAAAAACCGACTGTTATTGAAAGTCTGAGTTTATTTGAAAACCTCGAGTTGGCGTTACAAGGCGGTCGCGGATTGTTGCAGGCGCTGTTTCATCGTCTTAGTGGTGAGCAAAAGAGTCGCATTGAGGAAATATTGGAGCTGATAGCGCTGCAAGATCGCCGTCACCAAGCCGCTGGAGCGCTGTCTCACGGTCAGAAACAGTGGTTAGAAATTGGTATGTTGTTGGTGCAAAACCCGCAGTTGCTGTTAGTTGATGAACCGGCAGCGGGTATGACCGACAGTGAAACCGAGGCGACAGCTCAATTGCTAAAAGATATTACCGGCGCGCACTCGGTGGTCGTAGTGGAGCACGATATGGACTTTATTAAGGCGTTGGATACCACTGTGACGGTGTTGCACGAGGGTTCTACTTTGACTGAGGGGCGTCTTCAAGACGTGCAAAATGATCAGCGTGTTATTGAAGTTTATTTGGGGCGTTAGGTTATGTTAGAAGTGAATAATATCGATCTCTACTACGGCGCCAGTCAGGCCCTGAAAAAGGTATCGCTGCAAGCGAACAAGGGCGAAGTCTGTTGCCTACTGGGTCGCAATGGGGTCGGCAAAACGTCGACGCTGCGTGCCATATCGGGCCAGCAAGCTATCAGCAGTGGGCATATTCTGTGGGAGGGGCGCGCTATTGAGTCGCTGAGCATTCCCGATCGGGCTCGCTGCGGTATAGCCTATGTACCCCAGGGCAGGGAGATTTTCTCGCAGTTGACAGTGCAGGAAAATCTGCAGACCGGTTTTGCTTCGCTGCCCCGCGGCGAGCGGCGCATTGACAGCGAAATTTACGATCTGTTTCCGGTGCTGCGCACTATGCTCAAACGCCGTGGTGGAGATCTATCCGGTGGACAGCAGCAACAGTTAGCGATCGCTAGGGCACTGGTTACCAAACCGCGCCTGTTGATTCTCGACGAGCCCACCGAGGGTATTCAGCCCTCTATTATCAAAGATATAGAAGCGGTGATCAGTTTGCTGCGAGATCGCGGTGAAATGGCGATATTGCTGGTGGAACAATATTTTGATTTCGCCCGAGCATTAGCCGATAGCTATCTGGTTATGGACCGGGGCGAGGTCATTCTGGCCGGCCGCGGCGAAGATATGGTGGAACAGCAAGTCCGCGCTCATATGACCGTGTAGCCCTGCTGTTAGGCGGCGGTCCGAGTAGTTGACCCGTCCATCCGCCCGTCTGTTCACCCATTTGGCCCCTTCCAAACTAGCTATCGACGCTTGGCCTGGCCTTTATCCGAGCTTTAATCCCAGCCAAAGCGCCGGCATTACTAGGTTGATAGCACCCTTAAGTGAAGGTCCTCTAAATGTTATCCGCTAGATGTAGTGACTACGGCTATATACCGCGCACCGAATAAGAGCGTTTTCAGATAAGTGCTGTTATTTGGTGCGACAAAGGCAAGGTAATGCGGTTTGGTTTTGTTGTTAGAAAGCACTAAAAGACTTCAAATCATTGATA
>JBLHLU010000314.1:0-4646 GCA_047623385.1 Paraglaciecola psychrophila | reverse complement strand
GGGACTTTTCGCTTGGCAATAGGGTTTGAAAAAGCATGGATGAACGGTACAAGGTAGCGGTACTCGGTGGGGGTAGTTTTGGTACCGCCATTGCCAATATCATGGCCGACAACGGTCACAGTGTTAAGTTATGGATGCGCAACGAACAACGCGCCGAAGAAATAAACCGACTGCACTGTAACGTTGCTTATTTGCCGGACTTCCCACTCAATCCCGCGTTAACCGCCAGTACCGATTTGGCGGCAACGGTTGCTAGCTGCGATGTGGTGTTTGTCGCAGTTCCCAGCAGCTCCTGTCGCCAAGTGGCTAAAGATTTGGTGCAGTACCTGCCACCGGCTGCAATTGTTATCAGCACCACTAAGGGTATCGAAGCAGATAACTTTACTCTGATGAGCCAGGTCTTAGTTGAAGAAATACCCCAGGCTCGAATCGGTGTGCTCAGCGGTCCTAATTTCGCCAAGGAAATTGTCGCCAAGCAAATTACCGGTACGGTGATTGCCAGTGAAGACCCCGCCTTAATAGCTCTTATCCAAGACATGTTGCAAAGTGGTACCTTTCGCGTTTACGGCAGTTCCGATGTGTCGGGTGTCGAACTCGGTGGTGCGCTAAAAAATGTGTACGCGATTATCTCGGGGCTGGCTGCTGCGCTGGGTAGCGGCCAAAATGCCATCAGTATGTTAATGACCCGCAGTCTTGCCGAGATGAGCCGCTTTGCGGTGCGCCGCGGGGCCGATCCCATGACGTTTCTCGGACTCTCCGGAGTGGGTGACCTTATCGCCACCTGTATGTCGCCCTTGAGTCGCAATTATCGAGTGGGTTTTCAGCTCGGTGAGGGCCGTGATCTACAACAGATCGTTGCCGATCTCGGGCAAGTCGCTGAGGGTGTTAACACCTTGAAATTACTGAAAGCTCAGGCCGACGAACTGGAAGTGTATATGCCTTTAGTGGCAGGGCTGTACGATATTATCTACAATAGAAAAAGCATTGAGGAGGTGGTCGGCACGCTGATGTTTGCCGAGCAAAACGTCGATGTTGAATTCGTTGTTAAGTAACTCTCACTAGTGAGGTTTTGATTAGGTGAAACTGTTGATTATGCGCCACGGTGAAGCTCAGTCTTTTGCCGTCAGTGATGCAGCTAGAGAGTTGACTGACGACGGCAGACGACAGGCGGAGTTGGCCGGACAAAGTTTGCGCCAACACCTGTTGGCGCCACAGCGTATTTACTGCAGCCCCTATCGCCGGACTCAGCAGACCGCGGCGATAACGCTCGCGGCAGCGGGGTTTGATGAAGCGGTGATGCAGACCTGCGAGCTGGTCACGCCGGATAATGCACCGGCCCAAGTGGCACAGTTTCTAGGTGAGCAGAGCGTTGACACATTGATGATGATTTCACATCAACCACTGGTCAGTGCGTTGATTGGATTGTTGGTAGCGGGGCAGGCGTTTGCCGGCCCACCGATGGCGCCGGCCAGTATTGCTTTACTAGAAGCTGATGTACTGCTGCCCGGCTGCTGTACCTTGTCTTGGCTGCGCCATGCACCGCAATATACTCGCAGCGAATAGGGTCGGCAGGGCTTGCAAAAAAATGCTTAGACGAGGATTAAGCGCAGTCCTGTAGGTAATCGCTCAAGGCAATCACTCAGGTCTATAGCTCAGGGCAATAGCTCAGGAAATAACCCGAAGCAATAGCGCGAGTGATTCGCGCAAAATCGTAGCGGGGCAGGCTCAGTATTCTCGTCAAATGTCAGCATTAGCGCTTACGGCCATTTACTAGCGACAGAAATTCACTGCGAGTTTCAGTATTGTCGCGAAAACTACCCAGTAGTGCCGAGGTGTGCATAACCGAATTTTGTTTTTCAACTCCGCGCATCATCATACACATATGTTTTGCTTCGATGATCACCCCGACCCCGGCAGCACCAGTCACGTCCATAATCGAAGTCGCTATCTGAGTGGTCAAGTTTTCTTGGATCTGCAGGCGGCGGGCATACATATCGACAATTCTAGCTACTTTAGACAGGCCCAGCACGTTCTTCTGTGGGATATAACCAACGTGACACTTGCCGATAAAAGGTAGCATATGGTGCTCACACATCGAATAAAGCTCAATATCAGTGACCACCACCATATCGTTGGCATTAGACTCAAACAATGCGCCGTTGACGACTTCTTCGAGGCTTTCGGCATAACCCTTAGTGAGAAACTTCATCGCATTGGCCGCGCGCATGGGCGTATCCAGTAAACCGTTTCGATCCAGATTCTCACCGACTCCCTCAATAATCGTGCTGTAGGCAGAAGCCATAGCTGCGACGCTGGTTGGGTCATTTTCTTTGTTGTGCTGTGACATGCTAATTCCGCGGTCAAAAAAGAGGAAAGTATAGTAGCAGAACAGCTTTGCAAAATAAAATTGAAGTGTACGCAGAGCACCGATCCTATACACTGCGCTGCTCGTTCCAATGCTATAAATACGCAATAAATAAGAGGTTATTTGATGGAGTCCAATAGCGACATTGCCGCTCAGTTACACACTGTACGGGATTTTATCCGCTGGGGAACATCGCAGTTTGTTAGCGGCGATTTATATTTCGGGCACGGTACCGATAATGCCTTAAACGAAGCCGCGCAACTGGTATTGCATGTCGCCGGTATTCCCCGCGGCGAAGAAGATCCACTGTTAGATGCGCGCTTAACGCTGCGGGAAAAAATGACGGTGTTGGAGTTGATTAATCAGCGGGTGCAGCAGCGAATTCCGGTGGCTTATTTAACCGGCGAGGCTTGGTTTGCCGGTTTGGCTTTTACCGTTGATAGCCGGGTTCTTATTCCGCGCTCCCCTATTGCCGAGTTGATAGAGGCGGGTTTTGAACCCTGGCTAGCACCTGAAGCGGTCGACAATATCCTTGATTTGTGTACTGGCGGCGGTTGCATAGGAATAGCCTGTGCGCACTATTTTACCGAGGCACAGGTGGTGCTAGCCGATATTTCGAGCGCTGCCCTCGAAGTTGCGCAGCTTAACATTGATCGCTTTAAGCTGTCGGAGCGGGTGAACGCGCAGCATAGCGACCTGTTTGAGTCGCTAGCGGGGCAGCGTTTTGCGCTTATCGTCAGCAACCCACCCTATGTCGACTGTGGTGACCTCGCTTCGATGCCGGCAGAATTTCAGCACGAGCCGGCACTGGCGCTGGGTTCTGGCGACGATGGCTTGGATATTACCCGCCGTATACTCCGCCAGGGGGCAGACTTTTTAACCGATCAGGGCTTGTTGGTGGTAGAGGTTGGCAACAGTGGTGTAGCCCTTGAGCAGGCTTTCCCCAGCGTGCCCTTTACCTGGTTAGAGTTCGAACGCGGTGGCCACGGGGTGTTTGTGATCACTCGAGCCGAGTTAGAACTTCATGCACAGGCTTTTGCCTGAGCATTGCTTGCTTACGATAGCCATGTTATTGCCGTATAATAGCATCATCGGCCACAGGCCCAGTTACCAGAGACTAAAAGAGCGAATATGTCGGGAAATACTATAGGAAAGTTATTTACAGTCAGCAGCTTCGGCGAGAGTCACGGTCCTGCTCTGGGTTGTATTATCGACGGCTGCCCGCCGGGGCTGGCGCTAAGCGAAGCAGACATTCAGGTCGATTTGGACCGTCGCAAGCCGGGTACCTCGCGCTTTACTACCCAGCGCCGCGAAGACGACAAAGTGAAAATACTGTCCGGTGTCTTTGAGGGGCAGACCACCGGCACCTCGATTGGCATGTTGATTGAAAATACCAATGCGCGTTCCAAAGACTATTCCAAGATTATGGATCGGTTTCGTCCGATGCACGCGGATTACACCTATAACCAAAAGTACGGTATTCGCGACTACCGCGGTGGTGGTCGCTCTTCGGCCCGAGAGACAGCGATGCGGGTTGCCGCCGGTGCGGTGGCGAAAAAGTACTTGCACCAGCGTCACGGTATCCAAGTAAGGGGTTATCTGTCGCAGTTGGGGCCAATTAAAGCCGAGGCTTTCGATTGGGATCAGGTCGCTGAAAACCCTTTTTTCTGTCCGGATGTCGCAAAAGTGCCGGAGATGGAAGAGTACATGAACAAGCTGCGTAAAAGCGGCGATTCTATCGGTGCAAAAATTAGTATTGTTGCAAGCGCGGTGATGCCGGGTCTTGGTGAGCCGGTATTTGATCGTCTGGATGCCGATATCGCCCATGCCATGATGGGTATTAACGCAGTCAAAGGTGTCGAGATCGGTGCCGGTTTTAGTGCTGTCGACCAGCGCGGCAGCGATCATCGGGATGAGTTGACACCGCAGGGTTTTACCTCGAACAACGCCGGCGGCATCCTCGGTGGTATTTCCAGTGGCCAAGATATCGTCGTACATATAGCGCTGAAGCCGACCTCCAGTGTACTGATTCCAGGAAAAACTGTCGATGTTGAGGGCAATGCTGTAGAGGTGATTACCACCGGGCGCCACGACCCCTGTGTCGGTATTCGAGCAACACCTATAGCTGAGGCGATGTTGGCGATTGTATTAATGGATCACCTGTTGCGCCACCGCGGTCAAAATGCCGATGTCAGAAGCACTACACCGGTGATTACCGAGGCCCAGTAGTTTTCACGCAGCCCTAGATAAGAGAAGGCTATGAGTCGATTTACCCATTTAA
>JBLHLU010000313.1:0-4707 GCA_047623385.1 Paraglaciecola psychrophila | reverse complement strand
AAGGGCTAATTGACAGCGGGGGGGGGGGTGCCACTGTGCGATAGTGGTTATTTATGTGAGCCCCGCTACAGGACCTAATACAATATCTAGCCCGCTGCCATAACCTGAGCAATTGCGCCTACTATTACCTGCTGCCCTAATGAAGCTAACATCAATCGTCAGGCTCGGTGCAGCGACTAGTATCCACGCTGGGCCATTCTTTGGAGAGTGAACTATAATGAAAGTCATTTTGGCCGCAGTCGCACTTCTTTTATTGGTTGCTTGTGCACAGTTTAGTTCCACTACTACTGCAGTGGATTTGAGTACACTAAAATTGAACGAAATTCAGTTTATTGGCAGCCACAACAGTTACAAAAAAGCGATAGATCCCCCATTGCTGGCGCAACTCGCGGCTAACAATCAGGTGCTTGCGATGTCTTTGGATTACGCGCATTTACCTTTGTTCGAGCAGCTGGATTTAGGTCTGCGAAAACTTGAATTGGACGTTTTTTACGATCCTAAAGGTGAGCTATACGATACCCCGCTGGGGCTGAAAATGACTGACAATGCATCGAGCTACACTCAGCAGCCGATGCGTCAGCCCGGGTTCAAAGTGCTGCATGTACAAGATGTGGATTTTCGTAGTCACTGTCAACGCTTTACCCAATGTTTACAACAACTACGAAGCTGGTCTTTACAAAACGAGGGTCATCTACCCATCGTGGTCACTGTTAATGCCAAAGATCAAAAAATTCCCCGTGCAGGTTTCACTCGGCCGTTAAAATTTGACACCCAAGCATGGCTACTTCTTGATAGCGAAATCCGCCTAACACTTGAAGATAAGTTGTATACACCGGATGATTTTCGAGGCGGTGAAAATACACTGGCCGCAGCAGTAAAGCGAGGTTGGCCCTCGCTCAATGCCATGCGTTCAAAAGTGCTGGTGGTACTAGACCATGAGGGCGAGAAACTGGCGAGTTATATAAAAGATCACCCAGCGTTAATGGGTAGAGCTATGTTCGTCAATGCAAAAGAAGGCTCTGCGGAGGCAGCAATTCGAATAGTGAATAACCCGATTGATAAATATGATTATATTCAGTCTTTGGTAAAGTCAGGTTATATTGTTAGAACACGAGCCGATGCCGATACGGTTGAAGCGCGAAACGGTTCTACAAACCGAAGGGATAAAGCTTTCTCTAGCGGTGCGCAAATAATAAGTACCGACTATTATGTTGAAGATCCCAGATTTTCTAGCGGCTATCAGGTATCACTTCCCGCCGGTGCCGTGGCAATATGTAACCGATTATTAGTAGCGCATCACTGTACGTTTATGGGACGTAACTGAGTTATTTGCCGGGGTAGAAACTAGAATAGCTAAAGCCACCGGTGCGATAAAATACAGTAGTCCTGGTTCCGGCCGTTTTGCATAAAATTGCCGCTACTAACACCCACCGTCATCCACAAACATGCTGCAAAGAATACAATGATCCGCAATCTTATTGATTGTAATTTTGAATTATAGATTGCTTTGATCTCAGAGAAAAAGAAGTCTCATGGTACAAATATTCTTCGGTGCAGCTAACACCAGAGTTCTTTCAATGCCCCTTGATGCATACTGCGCAAGGGTTATTAGCTGGCCCAGTTCAGCAGCTTCTACCTAACTAGGCCAAAAAACGTATCAACTGACTGATTTAATTATGTAGACCTACACAAAAGCCAATCGTTTGAATATCTACTATCGAGTTTGAGGCACGCCCTGTCGAAGTGGCGGGGTACTTCTACAGTCTATCTTATCATCGGGTGAACAGGCCCTTGGCAATGTGTGCGCTTCACGTTTCGCTGGTTTTTAATAAGCCGGTGTAATGGTAGAAAACCTAACAGCCCTGGCCAGCTCAGTTTTGTGATTTCATAAAAAGAGTGGCGAGTTACAGTATTACGTCATAACAATGTAATTGATGTGCCCATCAGTGCCTATAGCACAAGATTAAACGCCTGTTTTAACAACGGCTGTTCTATCAAAAAGCGTTTTTAACCGCCGCAGCTATGGTGTCAAAAAGCGGTAAGTTAATAGGATCTTGTAAGTAGCTAGGCGGCAGTTTAGTCGAGCCAAAGCGAGCGATTACTAATTCTGCTAGAGGATCGATGTAGAGAATTTGCCCGTAGGCGCCGCGGGCAAAAACTTGATTACCCTGATCACTGTGGCGAATCCACCACAGACCATTGTAAGACCAGTCTTTCATGCCTGCCATATTGGCTTTAGCAAACAGCTCGCGATCGCCGCCGCCTGCTATGTTTTCAATGTATTTGCGGCCTATGCTACCGTCCTTGCCGCCAACTCTAATGAATTCGCCAAGCCTTATGAAATCACGCAAGGTGCAGCTCATCGTAGTACAAAAACCGGTGCTGTCTAACATGTAGTAAGCATCGTGTTCGGCACCAATATGCTGCCAGATACGAGACGACACTAACTCGGCCAAATCGGTATTGGTTACCCGTTGCAATAGCCAAGTAATGGCATTGATATTGGGTTCGCGGTAGGCAAAAGCGTTGCCGTGTTCGCCCTGTTTAGCAACAGTAAGCAAATAGTCTACCAAAGATTTTGGACCCGTATCACCAGGTCGCGAGGGAATCATGCCGCCGGCGCGAATAAAACGCCACACATCTGAATTTTGATCAAGATAGTCTTCATGGAACTTAAGTCCGGTCAACATATCGAGTGTTTGCCGCAAATTGGCATCTTCCCAGGCTGTATTTTTGAACTCGGGCAGGTAAAAAGACATAAGCTTGCTATCGTCGAGCGTACCATCGGCAACTAACATCTGCACCAATAGTCCGGCAATAGATTTTCCGCAGGACATAATAGTGTGAGGAAGATGAGGTTTGCAGCCACCATAATAACTCTCATGAACAAGAGCGCCCCTGTGCATGACCGCTAAGCCATCAGCTGCTGCTGCATCCATGGCTTGTTGCCAGCTTATTGCATCACCGTTTTCCAGTGTGATGGGTAAATCCTCTAGGCGAAGTTCTTTTGCTGGCAGCGGCGCCACGCCAAACGGTTTTGGTAGGAACTAATTGCTGAATATGAGAAAACGTCCAGCGAAGCTCTGGCCATTGGGTAAAAGAGCCATCGTTAAAACGAATGACTTTATCTTTGGCTGGTGGAAAACCCTGCATCCAGCCTAGCGTCTCTGGGTTCGTTTCTAGATTTTTTGCTGTCATATCTGTCTCGCTAAAGTCGCTAAAGTTCTATTAGCCTAGTATTTGAGCGACAAGCCAACTTATGGTCCAAGCCAAGGAAAATAGTTAACGTCGCCCTCGCTCAGATCTGCTGCAGCATCATTTTTGGGTATGGTCTGTGCGTTCACTAGCGGGATAAATGTGAGTGTGCTGAAAAAAATGCTGCTTAATCCCAGTAATCTAAAAAAAGGCTCTTTTTTCGATATCGACACCGGTATTGCATGGTTTACCAGCGTGACTTTTATCGGTCATAGCTTTTCCTCCGCTAGTTTAGTCTTGTGGTGGGTGTTAGCGATCGATGTGCTTGATCCATTTCGAAGGCGTGTATTGCGTGTAATCAATTATAGTAATAAAGGTTTTAATTACCGCTTCAAATTCATCCTTTGCTACTTTGTCTAATGTGTCATCGGCAAGAAACAGGTATTCGGGTCCTGAAATTAGCGAATAACTGGGGATATTATTGAGAAAATAGGATTGTGTTTCGCCATACATTACCAAGGCCCCACTGCGAGGAATAATGACATCATGAAGACCGCTGGCCACTACCGCCTGTTGGGTCATCTCTAACATATGTTTATTGGGTGGGGTGTACAATACCCGCGGTTCAATCTCGCCGGTGTCTATATATTCGCCTTTCACTGCCTTGAACTTTTTTGCAATATGTTCAATCCCAATAGCCAGCACTGCATTATCGATCACTTCTGGATTCATAGCGGCAAATTGATTTGCCCCCATCGGATAATTCCAATCGTAATGGCTGCCGTCAAAGACAAAGTAGAGATTTTTCTTGCGAAAGTTAGTTGGTATATTAGCGTAATACTTGGCAAGTCCTAATACTGCCGCAATGCCCGAACCATCTTGTACCGCGCCAGACCAGCCTGCGTCGTGATGGGTGTTAACAATGATATTTTCGTTGAACTGCCCCTTCAGGTTAACAACTATATTGGCTGATCGTGATTGTCTTACTTCTCCAGTCAACAATAACGTAGCGGTGAGGCCGCCCTTTGCATTTTGCATTTTTTTGACTAACGCTGCACCGTCGTATTTACCCATTAGCAAACCGGGAACACGGGTATGCACTCTTGCTGAGGGGTCAGAATAGAATTTGTTGGTACCGCTATCATAATCTTTAAGAATACCGATCATGGCCACTGCGCCCTGATCTGAAGTTAAGTAATAACTGACAGGAAAATTGGCGGGAATGGCCCCAGCCTTGCCACCAAAGTTCCCGCTCAGCAATGTTCCATTGGGGTCGTAGACAAAGTCTGAAAGCGACGCGGCCGCCGCCCCTGGAACCGATGCGCCACGTAAATCAAAGACCACAATTTTTCCTGAATAGTCGGCGTCTGGGTCGATTGTCTCACCGACATAGACCAACTCAGCGGTCACCCCGGCCTCTTCGGTAAATCCGGCACCGCGCATAAAATAAGTGGGCAGCGTTATGCCGTCGATAATGCCGTCGATATCGAGTTGTCAGCGCTCGTAATGTCG
>JBLHLU010000312.1:0-4728 GCA_047623385.1 Paraglaciecola psychrophila | reverse complement strand
GGTGCGATTATCAATATGATAGCGGGCAACTTGTCGATTAAATACGGCCTGCAGGGGCCCAATGTCGCGATTACTACGGCTTGCACCACCGGCACCCACAATATTGGTTTTGCCGCAAGAATGATTGCCTACGGTGACGCCGACGCTATGGTTACCGGTGGTGCCGAGATGTCATCAACACCTTTGGGCTTGGGGGGCTTTGCCGCCGCCCGAGCGCTGTCGACGCGCAACGATGATCCGCAGGCTGCGAGTCGTCCCTGGGACCGCGATAGAGACGGTTTTGTATTGTCTGATGGCGCTGGTATGTTGGTGCTGGAAGAGTACGAGTTTGCCAAGTCTCGCGGCGCCCATATTATCGCCGAGTTAATTGGCTTTGGAATGAGCGGGGACGCCTATCATATGACCTCGCCACCAGAAGACGGCCGCGGTGCTGCAGCAGCGATGCGTAATGCGATTAACGACGGCGCCATTAATAGCGAACAAGTCGATTATATTAATGCGCATGGTACCTCGACGCCGGCGGGGGATATTGCTGAAAGTCGAGCGATAGAGACCGTCTTCGGCGCCAACGCTGGTCAGTTAGCGGTCAGCTCTACTAAATCGATGATAGGTCACTTATTGGGTGCCTCCGGTTCTGTTGAAGCGATTTTTTCGATACTGGCACTGCGTGATCAGGTGGCGCCGCCGACTATTAACCTAGACAATCCGCAGCAGGGCTGCAATCTCAACTACGTGCCGCACAGCGCACAGCCTATGGCGATGCGTTACGCGCTGTCCAACTCCTTTGGCTTTGGCGGTACTAACGGCAGTTTACTATTTGCCAGTCCTAGCTGACCCAGTGACTAGCCCACAGACAACACCGCAGGCAACGCTTCAGGCAATTACGTTAATTGACGGGCTGCCCGGTGATTCGATCCCGGTCAGCGACCGCGGGCTGAGTTACGGTGACGGTTTGTTTGAAACCATTTTCGTCGACAGTCAGGGCCCACAGTTTTATCATCAGCACCTACTGCGCTTGGCGCAGGGCTGCGCTCGACTTGCCATCGGCTACCAGCACGAGATGTTGATGCAAGAAGTGACCGCCATTTTGGCAATGGTCTCAGCGCGGCCGGCAATATTGAAAGTTCTGTTAACCCGGGGCGGTACCACCCGCGGTTATCGACCGGATACAACCCAAAGTGCCCGCCGTATTGTGACCTTATCAGTCGCAGCCAGCGATCCAGAGCCGCAGCAAAGGCTCGGTGTGGCGGTGCGTAGTTGTCAAACACCGTTGGCCATTAACCCGCTGCTAGCGGGTATAAAACATCTAAATCGACTGGAAAATGTGCTGGCTCGGGGTGAGTGGTCCGATCCTGCAATCGCCGAGGGACTATTATTGGACAGCGCTGGGCAGTTGATTGAAGGCACCATGTCGAATGTTTTTCTGGTCGAAAATGGCATTATTGTTACCCCGGATCTGAGCGGCAGCGGGGTGGCGGGTATACTCCGAGATGTTATTATCAACCGCTGTGCTGCGGCATTACAGTTGACCGTTAAGGTTGAGCCGGTGCAACCCGATCGCTTGTATAGTGCCGACGAAATATGGGTTTGCAACAGTGTTATTGGTATCTGGCCGGTGGTCAAAGTTGACAGTCGCAGCCTGAGCATTGGACCAGTTACTCGGCGCCTGCAGCAAAGTGTCAGCCGGTTCAATAACGTTTAGCACAGGGTCGCAAGGATGAGAAGGTTATGAGTAAAGTTCTACGCTATGGTATCAGTGCGCTATTACTGGTATTGGCAGTGCTGACATTTGCTGCCGGCTACTCGATTAACGACCATCTGCAGTCGCCGCTAGATATCGACGAAGCTGGGGTCGATATTACTTTGTCTCGGGGTGACTCGCTGAACTCACTGGCTTATAAGTTACAGCGCCGTGGCGTACTTCGCTATCCGTCGCTGTTACTGGCTTACAACCGCTTGTATTCAGATGGTCAGTCGGTCAAAGCGGGTGATTATTTTTTACCCCAAGGTCTAACACCTAAACAACTACTTCAAAAATTACAGCGTGGCGACGTTAAGTATTACCAATTGACGCTGGTTGAGGGTTGGACCCTACAGCAAGTACTGCAATCGTTACGCGATAACAATAAGCTGCAACAACGTTTACCCGCCACTAACGCTTTACAGGCGATGACGCCATTGCTTGCCGGTGGTGGTGCGATGAATTCACTGGAGGGGATGTTGTTCCCTGATACCTACCGCTTTGACGCCAGTACTAGCGATAGCGATATTTTACGTCAAGCCTATGAAAAATTGGCCACTGTGCTAAGCCGTGAATGGGAGGGCCGGGCCGCCAATTTACCCTATGACAATGCCTACCAAGCCTTAATTATGGCTTCCTTGGTAGAAAAAGAAACCGGTGAGCCCAGTGAGCGAGCTACCATCGCCGGGGTCTTTGTCCGCCGCCTACAGCAAGGCATGCGCTTACAGACAGACCCCACTATTATCTATGGGTTGGGCGCGAGTTTTGATGGCAACCTGCGCAGACGGCACTTAAAAGACAGTGCCAATTTGTTTAATACCTATCGGCATCACGGACTACCGCCATCGCCCATTGCGCTGGCAGGGCTAGAAGCCATTCGCGCGGCACTGCATCCAAAGCCCGGGTTAGCGCTGTATTTTGTCGCCAAGGGCGATGGCAGCCACTATTTTTCTGAGACCCTCGAGCAGCACCGGGCCGCGGTACAAAAGTACCAAGTACGACAGCGTCGAAAAGACTACAGTTCCGCCCCTAAAACACCCACTAAAGGTTAAGTTATGACAGCACAAAAACGAGGCCTGTTGATTACCGTTGAGGGTGGAGAGGGGGTCGGTAAATCGACTAATATTGGCTATATCGCTGAGGTATTTGAGCGTGAGGGTATTGCTTTTAGAATGAGTCGAGAGCCCGGTGGCACCCCTCTGGCTGAGGATATCAGAGCGTTGCTGTTGAGCCCGAGGCAAGAGTCGGTGGCAGAGAATACCGAGCTGTTACTGATGTTTGCCAGTCGAGCGCAGCATATTGCCGAGGTTATCGAGCCGGCGTTGAGCGCGGGTATCAACGTTATTTGCGACCGTTTCACCGACTGTTCCTACGCCTATCAAGGAGGCGGCAGAGGTATTGCCGAACAAAAAATTGCCGATCTTGAGCAGTGGGTACAAGGGTCGCTGCGGCCCGATTTCACCTTGTTATTTGATGCTCCCGTCGCCGTGGGTATGGCTAGAGCCGATAAGCGTGGTGAGCTCGATCGCATGGAGCGCGAGCAACAGCAATTTTTTGAGCGAGTGCGAAGCAGCTATCTGGCTATGGCCAGTGAACACAAACAGCGCTACCGGGTGCTCGACGCCAATCAACCGCTAGACCAAGTGCAGCTGCAGTTGGCCGAGGTATTGCACGAGATCATAAGCGCTATTCGAAGCTGAATATTGGCCAATAAAACCGCGTAGTAAATTCGTACAGCGCCACTACATTGAGATTACCATGAGCCAGACCGAGACCACCCTCGCCGCGAGTATGCCCTGGCAATTTACCCAGTGGCAGCGTCTTACCCGTTTAAATAGCAACAATACACTGCCCCATGCGCTGCTTTTGAGTGGTTTACCCGGTATTGGTAAAAATCGCTTCGCCATAGCGCTGGCGCAATATTTACTGTGCCTGGCTCCCGCAGACGGAGTCGCCTGCAACAATTGTAGCCAGTGCCAGTTGAACCGTGCTCAAACCCACCCCGATTTAAAACTACTAATACCAGAAGAGCCGGGTAAGCAGCTAAAGGTCGATCAGGTCAGACAACTAGTTGAATATCTTAGCCAAACGTCTCAGCAAGGCGGCTACAAAGTGGCAATTTTAGCGCCGGCGGAAAACATGAACAGCAGCGCCGCCAACGCCTTATTAAAGAGTTTAGAGGAGCCGGCAGCGGGCACCTTAATTATGCTGGTTACCGATTCGCCGAGTCGGCTGCTGCCGACTATCCGCTCACGCTGTCAACAAATAAGCTTCCCTACGCCAACAGCAGCTGCGGCGCTGCAATGGTTGTCTGACCGAGTGCCGGCGACCGTTGCCGTACAGGCGGCACTCAATGATGCCGGAGGGCAGCCGCTAACGGCGCTGGCGCGAATTGAGGGTAATACCCTTGAACAGCACACGCAAATGGCCGGTGACTTTCTGGCACTACTCAGTGGCACCGGTAGCACCATTGCTTTGGCGGAGCAGTGGAAAGGTTATAAACTAACCGACACCCTGGAGTGGATCAATCGTCAGTTGGGTGCCATTATTCAATTTAACATGGCCGGTGCGGCGCTGGACCCCAGTTGGCACTCGGTTGCTTTAGCCAGTGATCGCAGACAGCTATTTTATCTCAGTGATCAGGTATTAACACTGCGCAACCAGTTACTGGCCGGCAATAATCCTAATCCACAGCTTGCCCTGGAAACCATACTGTTCGATTGCTGCGATCTGACAATACCGTCGATGGCAGGGCGCGAAAAATAAAGTTGGTTATTATCTTGTCGAGCCGCTATTCTTATTTATTCGTCGGGTAAGTTTATTTCGATCGGGTTACTAAGAGTACATGCAGCAATGAACACGGCTAACACCTCACCGGCACCTAGAAACGGTATATTGTCCCTTACCATCAAAGACAAGGCAGTGTTATATGCTGCCTATATGCCCTATTTAATTAATGGCGGTTTGTTTATTCCCACTAACAAACC
>JBLHLU010000311.1:0-4736 GCA_047623385.1 Paraglaciecola psychrophila | reverse complement strand
AAGTATAGGTCTGCGTGGTACTGACCTCCTTTGCCAGGTCCATGCCTTCGAGGCCACCAAAACCCTTCGCTAGCGCCAGCGCACGAGCTTCGTCAATATCGTCTCCGGCCATCAGGCAGCCGCTCTGCGCACCTTTGTCGCGCAAAATACGGGTCAAACGACGGGTGTCGATGTCGGCGATGCCGATAATATTGTGCTCAACCAAAAAGTCCTGCAGGCTCTGCTGGTTGCGAAAATTGCTCGCCAGCAGCGGTAAATCACGAATGACCAGTCCCGCCGACCAAATTTGCGACGCTTCGCTGTCCTCGGCGTTGGTGCCGGTATTGCCGACATGGGGGTAGGTCAGAGTAGTGATCTGCTTGGCATAAGAGGGATCAGTCAGTATTTCCTGATAGCCTGTCATTGCAGTATTAAAAACGACTTCGCCAACGGAGTGTCCGGTTGCGCCGATCGATGTTCCTTTGAAAATACTTCCGTCTTCAAGGACGAGTAGGGCTGGTACCGTCAAGCAAACCTCCTAGAAATCAAACAAATGGGTGTTCCCACTAAACTATGGGAGGGGCCGGTGCAGTGCCAGAGTTTTGTTGGGGCTGAGCCATTTAACAAGCCGAACCCTGCAACACAGCCACTGGAAAAGCGACCGGTAAACTGTAAAAAAGCGAGATGAAGTCATTCCTCATCTCGCTTTTAATAAAATAGCTTACTTGGCCTCTACCGGCTAAATCTGGGCGGCTATACTACGCGCACCTCAGCTTTTTGTCCACAATAAAGACAGACATTGGCTACCGAAATCACCCTCTGGCACATTCCAAATACAGCAGGGGCAACGCTTAAGGTGCCGCGGGGCTCACAGACGGTATTGTTGGGTGTAGGGAAACACATCCTGGTATTTACCCCGGCGCAGGTCCTGCTGTAATTGCTGCCAGTATTGACACTGAAACAACTCGCCGTGGAGCTGCACAAAGGCTTTACGCGCACGCGGCTCGCCGCTAAAAAAAAGACTGAACTCCTCGGGGAAAACATCGAAGGAACCCACCGTATACCAGGGCTCACTAGCCATCTCCTGCTCCAAGGTCACGGCCTCGGGAATACGGCGAAAGTGGCAATCGGTCAGCGGCATAATCTCGTCGTAGTCATAAAACACCACTCTGGCATGCCGAGTGACCCCGAAGTTCTTCAACAACATATCGCCGGGGAAAATATTAGCCCCCGCCAATTGGCGAATAGCCTGACCGTATTCGTCCATCGCACTGACTACCTGGGCATCCGTGGCGTGTTTTAAATACAGATTGAGCGGGGTCATTCTGCGCTCTACATAGACGTGCTGTAACACCAGTGCATTACCGCGGCGCTGCAATAGCGAGGGCACTTCTTTTTCCAATTCAGCCATCAGTGGCTCACTAAAGCGACGCCGGTCGAATACCATATTAGAGAATTCTTGCGTGTCAGCCATTCTTCCGGCCAAGTCCCAGCGTTTGACCAGCTTATACTTCGATTTCACTTCCTCCCGAGTCATATCTTTGGGCGGGGTAAAACGATCTTTAATCACTTTAAAAACATAGTCATAAGAAGGCAGCGTAAACACTAGCATCACCATACCTTTAATGCCCGGGGCAATGGTGTAACAGTCAGACGATTGCTGCGTATGGGTAACCGCACTGCGATAAAAAACGGTCTTGCCGTGCTTGCCAAAGCCAATGGCATTATAGAGTTCAAACAATTCTTTATGCGGAATTATACTGCCGAGAAAGTCGACATAGGGGCCGGGCTGCGAGCTCGCAACCATAAAATAACTGCGGGCAAAGCTGAACAGCTTACTGACCTCATCGGCTGACACCAACACGGCATCGCAGTCAATAGAACCGCGCTCGTTGTTCAACAAGGCGAAGACCAACGGTATCACACGGTCTGCAAGCTGTATCCGGCCGACAATATAGGCGCCCTTATTGCGGTAGAACAGCGCATCGAGCATCTGTATGCGGGCATTGAGCGGCTGCGCCGGATTGTCTTTGTCGATGTGCGCTTCGAACAAGTTCGCTAGCAACTGCACCATTTTGTCGATGTCGCGATCGATATCGGTATAGGGAATCGCAAAGTTCGGTGCCTTGAGGATTTGGCCCAACCGGGGCACAATCTCGCCACTTAACTGCAGCGCGTACTCAGTGTATATCGCCGCACTCGGCGCCGGTTTCGAGCGCTGCGGGGCCTCGAAGACAAAGGCATAGGCGTCTCGAAGCTCTTTATGAGCAAACACGAAACCGTAAACCGAGTTAAAAAACGTCTCCGCAATATCGCCGTTGGCGTGCTCAGCAATAAGCTCAGCAAAGGCGGCCTTGGTATCATGCCACAGCGAGCGCTGCGGTAAATTAGCAAAGCGCTGCCGCGCCTCGGCACTGAGCAGGCGAATCTTCTTTTTGTAGATGTCCTGCCGGGTAGCCATGGCATTGTGGACACCGGCCCAATCGGCACGCTCAAAGCGCCCCTGGCCACCAGCGGTCAGAGCCTGAAACTCGCTAAAAAACGTGTCGAATCCCGCTAGTATCAGCTTCGCCAGCTCCTCGGCATTCGCAGCAGTCATCGTAGTCCTATTGTGGCTGGTCGAGCAGCCGACGGTCGGCGACGATCAGCCCGGTGCCATCGGCGTACAGAAAAGCGCCGGGCTCAATAGTCAGTCCCGCCAGCTGTAACTGAACATTGCTTCTGCCCTCACCCAGTTTCTCTGTTTTCCGCGGAATAGTACCCAGCGCCATCACCCCCATCGGCATCTCCTCGATCTCCTCAACATCGCGGATATAACCGTAAATCACAATTCCGGCCCAGTCGTTGGCAACGGCGTGGCTGACCAGCTGGTCACCTAGCAGCGACCGCCGGGGCGAGGCGCCACCGTCGACCACCAACACCCGCTGGGCGCCGGGGCTACGCACCATTTCGCCAACTAGAGAGTTGTCTTCAAAACACTTGACGGTGACCACCTCACCGCCAAATCGGCGCCGACCACCGTAGTGTTTAAATATCGGCTGCGCCACCTGCACTGCATCGCCGTATTCGTCACAGAGGTCTGGTGTTGAAATTATCATTGCCTGTTCCTTGTAGTAGTGGCTGTTAGTTGCCAGCGGCCGTCGGCCTAGAATTGATTCAACGTGACAGTATTACACAGCGCGATTAGCAGAAACACAAAAGTGTGTTAACGACAAGACACAAAAAAGGCGGCCGAAGCCGCCTTAAAACACGCTGCTCACCGCGGTGAACAGTGAGCCTCTAACTATTAACCAAACTGGTTCATAGTGTTGTCATCACCGGAAGCTTTTAGCGCAGCGTCACCAGCGAAGTATTCTTTGTGATCATCGCCCATGTCGGAACCGGCCATGTTCTGGTGCTTAACACAGGCAATACCCTGACGAATTTCTTTGCGCTGAACACCGGCAACATAACCGAGCATGCCCTGGTCACCAAAGTACTCTTTAGCAAGATTGTCAGTAGACAATGCCGCAGTGTGGTAAGTAGGCAACGTGATCAAGTGGTGGAAGATACCGGCTTCACGGGCAGAGTCGGCCTGGAAAGTGCGGATCTTTTCGTCGGCTACAACAGACAATTCAGTCTCGTCGTATACCGCACTCATCAAATCATCGCGATTGTAGGCAGAAACATCTTTGCCTTCAGCAGCCATGATGTCGAATATTTGCTGACGGAAGTTCAGTGTCCAGTTGAAAGACGGGCTGTTGTTGTAAACCAGCTTGGCGTCGGGAACCACTTTCTTAATTTCGTCCATCATATCGCCAATTTGACGAACGTGAGGCTTCTCAGTTTCGATCCAGATCAGATCCGCACCATTTTGTAGCGAAGTGATGCTGTCTAAAATACAGCGAGCAACACCGGTACCAGGCTTAAACTGGAACAAATTAGAGGGCAGACGCTTAGGACGCATCAGCTTGCCACCACGGTTAATAACAACGTCGCCATTGCCTAACTGGTCGGGAGAAATTTCGTCGCAATCGATAAAGGCATTGTACTGGTCGCCCAGATCGCCCGGCTCGTTAGTAACCGCGATTTGCTTGGTCAGGCCAGCACCCAGTGAGTCAGTACGGGCAACAATAACACCGTTGTCGATACCCAGCTCCAGGAAAGCGTAGCGAACAGCGCGAATCTTGGCCAGGAAATCTTCATGCGGAACCGTTACTTTACCGTCCTGGTGCCCACACTGCTTCTCGTCAGAAACCTGGTTTTCAATTTGAATGCAGCAAGCACCGGCTTCGATCATCTGCTTAGCCATCAGGTAAGTTGCTTCAGCGTTGCCAAAACCGGCATCGATATCGGCAATAATGGGTACAACATGCGTTCTGTGACCGTCGATCGCAGCTTGTACAGTTGCTTCCTCAGCGCTGTTACCAGCAGCTTTAGCGGCGTCTAGATCGCGGAACAAACCGCCGAGTTCACGGGCATCGGCCTGACGCAAAAAGGTGTACAGCTCAGCAATCAGCGCGGCAACCGAGGTTTTCTCGTGCATAGACTGATCTGGCAGCGGACCAAACTCACTACGCAGGGCGGCAACCATCCAACCTGACAGATACAAGTAGCGGCGATCGGTATTGCCTTCGAAGTGCTTCTTAATAGAAATCATTTTCTGCTGGCCAATAAAACCGTGCCAGCAACCCAGCGACTGGGTGTACTTAGAAGTATCTGCATCATAGTTAGCCATGTCGGCGCGCATGATGTCGGCAGTGTACTGAGCAATGGCC
>JBLHLU010000310.1:0-4761 GCA_047623385.1 Paraglaciecola psychrophila | reverse complement strand
ACCCCAATTACCGGCCCTTGCTGTGGAGTAGTGTGCAAGCCTGTCGGCAATGTTATCAAGCTGTTGCGCCGCTGTGCCGTTATGTTCTTGCTACTCTCGACGATGAACAAGCGCTGTGGGGCATAACCACGGCACAGCAGGCCGCCCAGTTTTGGCGAGATAGCGGGGCACAGGAGATAGCGATAAAAAACGGCGGCGAGCCAAATCTTATTTTTACCGACACGATGCGTCACTTTCCCCTGCCGAACGTTGTCACAAAACCGATCGATACCACTGGCGCCGGCGATGCATTTAACGCGGCTTATCTTTCGCACCGGCTGCAGGGTTTAGCGGTAGCTAGTGCGGTGGACAGCGCTCAACAGCTGTGCAGCCGGGTAATATCTCAGCGAGGGGCGATAATCAGTGACGACCACTGAACGCCATTAAACACAGCAAAAAAACTGCCAGACAATATTTCTAAACAATACTTCTAAACAACACCTCTAAACAATACTGCCAAACAGCACCTCTAAACAGCACCTCTAAACAATACCGTCAGATAACACCGCCAGACATGACCACGCTAAGATCCGGCAAGCATCTTTTTGCAGATGGCCGCTAATGCTTCGATGCTCGGCAGCCGGGTATAGTTCGGTCGAAAAATAAAAGCAATACGCCGATGAGGGCTTGGTTCGTCGAGATGGACCGCGGCAATATTTTCATTTCCTTCGATAAGCTGTTCCCTAGCCATAGCCGGTATCAGCGTGGTTCCCAAGTCACCCTGCACCATTTGTATTAGGGTATTCAAACTGGTCGCGCCGAAACCATGATTTGCGCTTTGGTCCGATAGCTTACAAATATCGAGTATATGATCTTTCAGACAATGCCCCTCCTTAAGTAGCATCAGTCTGCTGTGGCCAACCTGGTCACTGCTGATTTCTTTTTGCTGCGAGTGTTGAGCGTTTTTTTGCGTAATCCAATAGAAATCTTCCTGCCAAAATTCCAGGGTGAGCAAACCGTCACAGGGGTAGGGCAGGGCCAAAATCGCGGTATCTATCTGACCGCTGCGTACCCTATCAACCAGCAGTGAAGATTGCTCTTCAACGACATTCAGCTTGGCCAGTGGAAACTCTTTATTTAGCAGCGGAAAAATCTTAGGTAGTAAGTACGGTGCAATCGTTGGAATAACACCGACGCTGAGAGGGAAGCTCAAAGGTGTTTTGCTGGAATCGGCAAGATGCTGTAGATCGTCAGCTTGCAGCATGATTTGCCGCGCTATGGCCAGTGCCTGTTTACCTATAGGTGTGACTAAAACTTTTTTGTTATTTCGTTCAAAAACCTGCAGTCCTAACTGGTTCTCCAGTTCGCTCAGCGCGGTGCTAAGAGCCGATTGACTGACGTGGCATAGTTCAGCGGCTTGTTTGAAGTGTAAGGTCTTTTCAACCGCCAGTGCATAGCTCAGCTGCTTGAGTGTAATCATTTATGTGAACCTGCTAACGATCTATTTAATGGGATATGGTTATTGATTTAATCAAATATACAGAACAATGCCCTAGGATTATAGTCAACCCATAACTGATTACGGCAACAGGATTTATCGCGAGGCAGTAACTGGCCTCGCTACAACAAAGAGGGGTGGCGATGTGTTCAATAGAATCAATGCGCCCGGGTAGTTAAAACACTGCTGTCAGGTAGCTATACTTTATATCAGCAAACACCGTATTTAACTGCAAGCTGAGCGGCAGGTATCAGCGATAGCTGCATTGGATGTTTGAAGAACACTGAACTGGCATGGGCGGTTAACTAGTTTGCGGCAAGAATTATGCGCTGGGCGCTGGCAAGCTATAAAACCTGTGCCGAACTGACCTCGATGGAGGCCGTTACCACTATACCCAGCGCTAAACACATAGCTAAGAGCCTGATTCAATGTTACCTGTTGATTGCGCGTAGCTGCCGTGAAGCATCTAAAGTGGCAAACGCTGACGGTGACGAATTGTGGTCAGGATTGATTTTCGAGGTTGTGCGAGTGCACCAAAAACAACTCGATGAGTAGCAGCACTACAGTACTTATTATTGAATTACCGCAGAGCAGCTTGTGCTCTTATTATTGCTTAGGAGGCAATTATGGAAAACAAAGAGAATACCTCAGCAGGTCAATGTCCGGTTATGCACGGTGCCAATGCGCGTGCCGGTGGTGGTGGTGGCGCTAGAGATTGGTGGCCGAACCAGCTTAATCTAAAAATGCTTCATCAAAACACGGCAGCATCGAATCCCTTAGATGAGGGCTTTAACTACGCGGATGCCTTTCAACAGCTTGATCTAGAAGAGGTCAAAGCACAGATTGAAGCGGTATTGACTGACTCCAAAAGTTGGTGGCCAGCGGACTATGGTCACTATGGCCCGTTTATGATTCGCATGGCTTGGCACGCCGCCGGTACTTATCGGACCGGCGATGGGCGCGGTGGGGCCAATACCGGAAATCAGCGTTTTGCGCCGCTAAACAGCTGGCCCGATAACGGTAATTTGGACAAAGCGCGGCGCCTACTGTGGCCGATTAAACAACGTTATGGCAAACGCCTGTCCTGGGCCGATCTGTTTATACTGACCGGTAATGTTGCGATCGAATCAATGGGTTTAAAAACTTTTGGTTTTGGCGGTGGCCGCGAAGATATATGGGAGCCCGAGGAAGACATCTATTGGGGGCCTGAAAGCGAATGGTTGGGCAATAGCCGTTACAGTGGCGAGCGCGACTTGGCACATCCATTAGCGGCCGTTCAAATGGGACTAATCTATGTGAACCCCGAAGGTCCTGATGGCAACCCAGACCCACTGGCATCAGCGCGAGACATTCGCGAAACCTTTGCCCGTATGGGCATGAATGATGAAGAAACCGTGGCGCTGACAGCGGGCGGCCATACCTTTGGTAAGGCTCACGGTGCAGGTGACGCAGCGCTGGTGGGTGTCGAGCCAGAAGCGGGTGCCATCGAAGCTATGGGTTTTGGTTGGAAAAGTGACTACGCCAGCGGTCACGGAAGTGACACTATCACCAGCGGTATTGAAGGGGCCTGGACAGCGAATCCGACAGCCTGGGACAACGGCTACTTTGATGTGTTGTTCGGCTACGACTGGGAACTGGTGAAAAGCCCCGCCGGTGCGCAGCAGTGGGCGGCAAAAGCTTTGGCTGACAAAGATCACGCACCGGATGCTGAAAATGCCTCGAAGCCGGTTGCGCTGATGATGACCACCGCCGATATGGCAATGAAAATGGACCCACAGTACAGTGAGATTTCCGAGCGCTTTCACAGTAACCCAGCGCAGCTTGCCGAGGCCTTTACCCAGGCATGGTTCAAATTGACACACCGGGATATGGGGCCCAAATCACGTTACCTGGGTGCCGATGTACCCGCCGAAGACCTAATCTGGCAAGATCCTCTGCCGGCAGCCGCTCAAGAGCCGATTAACGCCACTGATGTTGCGGCGCTAAAACAGATCATTATCGACTCGGGGTTGACGGTATCTGAATTGGTTTATACAGCCTGGTCATCTGCGGCAACATTTCGTGGTTCTGACTACCGTGGTGGAGCTAATGGCGCGCGTATCCGTTTGGCACCGCAAAATGCTTGGCCCGTTAATCAGCCAGTACAGCTAGCCAAGGTGTTGGATGTTTATGAACACATTCAGCGTGACTTTAACGGGTCAATGTCTGACCGGGCGCTGTCGATAGCCGATCTGATTGTTGTGGGTGGCTGTGCGGGTATAGAAATCGCGGCAAAAGCGGCAGGTTTCAGTGTTGAAGTACCCTTCTCGCCGGGCCGTGTAGATGCGACTGCCGAGCAAACGGATATTGAGGCTTTCTCGGTTCTCGAGCCGATAGCCGATGGCTTTTGCAACTATGCGAATAAGGACTACAGCTATTCAGCAGAAGAGCTACTACTCGACAGAGCGCAGTTACTGCAGCTGAGCGCGCCGCAAATGACGGTGTTGGTGGGCGGTATGCGCGCCCTCAATGCTAACTTTGACGGTTCATCGTTAGGTGTATTAACCGAGCGTCCGGGGGTGTTGACTAACGACTTTTTCGTTAATCTTACCAGCATGGATGTGGTGTGGCAGCCGACTTCAGCGGGAACCTATGAGGGCACCGATTGCGACACCGGTAACCTTAAGTGGACCGCTAGCCGGGTTGACTTAGTGTTCGGCTCAAACTCACAGCTGCGCGCATTGGCTGAAGTGTATGCCGGTGACGATGCCAAAGAGAAGTTTGTAAACGACTTTGTGGCAGCTTGGGTAAAAGTGATGAACGCCGATCGCTTTGATTTGCTATAAGCTGACAATGGCAGCAGGCACCCGCTAGTGTGGGCTGCCTGCAAACCCTATTCGTTAGTTGTTAGAGACTCTTTGAAAAATTCTAGCAGCGGTTTTCATGGCAAGCCGAATAAAGGGTGCGCCCGCAGTAGCTGAGTTGCTTTCAAACTTATTCGAAAGCAACTCAGTATCAATGGCATAACTATTGTTGCTGCGAAGCTTAGGGTTTTACGACACCAGGCAATACCGTTGTGAGAATCTTTTGCGGGCTAATGGCTGGGCTTGTCTTTTGGCTTTTTCTTTAGCTTACATTTTATTTTAACGGTAAGGACAGCGGCATTAAAGGGTATTATTTCTGAATATTATTGAAGAGCATCACTACAGAACATCACTACAGAACATCACTACAGAACATAACCACAGAACTCTATAGTGGAAAAAAATTGTCGAACAACGCAGTGAAATAATACTGTAGCAGTA
>JBLHLU010000309.1:0-4778 GCA_047623385.1 Paraglaciecola psychrophila | reverse complement strand
ATAACAGAGATTGGCTTAGAGCGGGCAGATTGGGTTTTTTATTTGCAACAACAGCAACTTGTCGGCAACGATACTGATCACCCATCAGTCGATACCGTTGCCTGCGAACATTATCAATGGGCATAAAGTATGCATGCCATAAACTGTTTGCAGCGCACTATTCGCAGTGAGCTATTCGCAGTGCACTATTCGTATTGAAGGATTGACAATAATAACAGCCGCCAACGCAGCCTATTATTTTTCGCGCCCTTCAACTCAGCGTAGCCAGTAGTTGGCGCCGAGCAGTTAACCCCGGCAAGTTGGCACAGTATTTTCAACACTGACGATCTCGCTCTGTAAAATACTCGCCAACTAAGAGGCCAGCGTCTCGCTTTGATGCCGATCAGTTAACTGCCGCTGTATTTCCTGCTGCCGCTTTTTACTCAAATCGTACATGCCATAACAGATAATCGCACCTATTAGCGGTAGCGAAGCCAGTGGCCCCTCAATCATACCCAGCTTATACAATATGTCAGGATCGACCTCACCCACAATTGCTTTGGTTGGAAAACCAATAACATCAAGGGCAATACCGCCTAACAAGGCACCTATGCCTATTGTCACCTTGCCAAAAAAAGTACGCGCTGAATAGAAGATACCCTCCATGCGACGACCCGTGGTTAACTCGTGCTCGTCGGTGACATCCCCCAGCGCAGAATACACCGAGATCGAGACAATAAGACTGCCACCGTAAAACAGCCAATTAAACGCTAACAGAGTGGGAAAGAGTAAATCGGAACCGTTTTCAGGAAAGATAAAAAACGATCGAGCCAGTACCGGAGTAGCCGAGGCAAAGGCCAGCAATACAATACCTATCAGCATGGTTTTACTTTTGTCGAAGCGCTGGTGCATCACCGGTACGATAAGTGCAATAACAAGAAAAATCGGCAAATTGGTAAATGAAATCCATTTGATTAGCGAGGTTGGCAGCTCCCAGTAGTGAATATTCATTTGGTAGTGAATAACGTCACGAATACCGGTAAGTGGCGCGATAAAAAAGTAGCCCCCCAATAAAAATAAGTAGTTTCTATTGCTTAGCGCCTGGCCGAATTCTTTAAGAAATTCTCGAAATGTAAACCGTGGCAAATTTTTGTTGGGCTGTGGTAAGTACTCAATTTGATCTCGGGTCAAATAAGCGCTCAGTAAAATAAGCACCATGGCAGCAATAGACACGCTGGCGGCAAAATACGTTGCATCGTGGGGTTTGGCAATAGCGTTATCGGGGAAAAAATAGCCGTAAAATGAAAACGCCAATATAGAGGCGCCCCAATAGAATGCCAACTGGTTCCAGCGCAGTACCCGCGTTCGCTCAACATAATCACCGCTCAGCTCAGACCCCAAAGCCAGATGGGGAACATGATAGGAGGTCAGAAAAATTTTGAACAAAGAGGCAAAAACAAATAGCCAACTGAACAGCAAACACTCGCGAATACTGTAACCAAACAAACCGGGATCTTCACTGGCATTAACAATGATACCTGGCGGCATATAGATGCAAAAAAATGCTGCGCCAATAGGCACGGCGGAGAGAAAAATAAATGGGTGCCGGCGTCCCCACCTAGAGTGGAAGCGGTCAGACCAAGCGCCAATCCAGGGGTCGGAAACAGCATCAAAAACCAGCGTTATGAAAAAAGCAGCGCCGGCAAGCGTGCCGGACAAACCTAACGCCTGCGTGTAGTACACCACCACAAAGGCCGATATTGCGTAGTAAACCAGGCCTTCCCCCAGACTACCGCTGGCATATTGCATTTTCGATGTAAAGGGAACATGGGTGCGACTATTTGCGGGCATGGTAAACTATCTCGTTGGTCGGTCTCGGGTATAGGCGCAATACCCTTATTATTGTTTAGTCATTAACTATAAGCGCCATCGCGCTGGCAAGCAATAAGCACGCGGGGCCAGTCGCCAATTACCGCAAGGCTAGAATATTTCGCAAAAAAAAGGGACTACGCGGGTGCGTAATCCCTGTTAATGGCTGGTGCTGATAACTTGTTCAGCTAGGCCGCTAACAATCATTCAACTAGTGGGTACTTCTTCTACCCTGTGTATTTTTAGCTCCGCTGTTAGCTCTACAATGTGCCGAGCTAAAAATATCCGTGGTGGCAATGGACTACTTATAACTGAACATCAAAGTACTGTTTAAACCGCTCATTGTACTCACCGTCAGTCAACTCATCGCCCATTTGAATCCACTGCTCGGCGGAAATTTTCTGACGCCCACTGCAAATACCCTCGGCATCGACACCGACGGGCCAGCGAAATTGGTATTCCTGCTGAGTGATTGCGGTCAATATAGCGTCTGCGACCTGCTGCGGAGAAGCTGGAGCCTGAAAACCGGCGGCGTAAAGCTTACCATTGCGGCGCATAATGGGCTGGTAGGGCGAATTTTTGTCGTACCTTGTCATCTCTGCTGAATTATCAAAAATATTGGTGGCAACCACTCCCGGCTCTACACAATAAACCCGAACGCCAAACCGATACACTTCATGAGCTAACGCCTCGGTTGCGCCTTCTACCGCCCATTTGGAAGCCGAGTAAGCGATCTGGTTAGGGGTCGCCATAATACCGACAATAGAAGAAATATTGACAATATCACCGCTGCCGCTTTCGCGCATAGCAGGCAATACCTTTTGAATACAGGCGATGGTGCCAAAATAGTTAGTATCAAACACCTGCCGGTGTTCGTCTTCTGGGGTTAGTTCCAGCGGCGAAGCGCCGCCAATACCGGCGTTGTTAACCAGCAAAGACACCGCGCCCCGGGCATTAATGGTATCAAAGGCAGTATCCAAAGAACTGTTACTGGTCACATCCATCTCAATGACTTCTACCGGCAAATTTTCTGCCTTGGCCGCATCGATCAGCGGCTGTGCCTTACCGGTATTGCGCATACCGGCGAACACCTGATAGCCGTTGCGCGCTAGGTGTAGGCTTGTTTCAAAACCGATACCGGTACTAGTACCGGTGACCACGGCAATTTTCATAATCGAGTCCTTGTTATTAAAGGTTAGTGGAGATGAAGCAATCTATAGGGCCGAGCTGCAGGGCCAGGCTATGGAGTCGAGCTGTAGAACCGAAGCTATAGATTCGAAACTAAGGGTTAAAATTTTTAAGTCAAAAATTGTAACCGCGTGAAGCTATACAGCAGCAGGCCATTAAAATAGCGAACATAGCAAACGTGGAGATAGAGACTATAGGGATTCGATAGACTATGCATCAACATTGACCCAGGAAGAGCAATATTTTGGGTATTATTAACGATGCCCCGGGCCGCTGTGCTGGCAATACCCCTACCGTAGAACCCCAGCACTCAGAGACTGGGTAACCCATAGCCACCGCGCTATTAGAGCTATGGCAGTATCTATTGCAACGACATAGCACCTTATTGACCCCGCCACGCTGGGCAGCGCCAGTGGGTGACAAGGATCAGCACCAGCAAGCTCTACATAAACGTTGCCGTGTTGGCTGGCAGCTACAATACACCGGCATAGTAGTGCTAACGACGGCAATATACGGCGGCGAATTTACAGTACTAACACCACCGGTGTTACACCCTCAGTTAGTCAAGTGACAGACAAACCGCAGCTTGTCTCTGGGGGATGTAAATACACCGCGCACAAGCACAGGGCAGTGTTAGGCTCGAGACCCGGTAAAAGTGGCACTGCCGAAGGCGCCCAATTTTATCTCGCCGCCAATAGTATCGCCTCCAACCACCGCAGTGAACTCCAGCGTCATCGGCACCGGCTCTAACATCTTCACATCCCATTGCACGGTATTGCCCTCGATAGTACCACCAGTGAATGCCTGCACACCCTGCACGCCCTGTACGCCTGAAATTGCCCCCGACAAGACACCGTTCGAGCTATCCAACAGTAATACCATCTGCTGCGAAGACATCGGCGATTTGAGTACGACATTCCAATTGCCGTCTATGATCATTAGCCTTACCTTTTATGGATTGCTAAGGAAGTTAATAACGGGCTTTGATTCTGTTTAGTATCCGAAAACTTCACCGGACACTAATCTTTATATTAGAATTAATTAATTAAAAGATACTAGAGAAGCTTTTGGAATGCGCTAGAGGAGGAATAATACCTTGCACCCGGGATACTTAGTGCGGCTGATATAAAAATTGTTTAAACCGATACCAGGGTCGTTTTACGGTTTGCCGGCGCCACAATGTTCATTAACACCACTGCATCGGCGCAATCAATTGCACTGTGCTTAATCATCGGCCGTTGATTAATACACTCACTGCTCGCAGAGTACAAATGTCGATGCTAGTACCAATGACTTAGCACCCATGACTTAGCACTCACAACGCGCGCAACGCTTTAACCGCTAGACCATTTGCAAGGTACCGCGCTACTGACGCCACAGCTTAAGCTCGTGGTCATGGTCATTGACTAACACTTTTACCCTGACAAGAGGTGCCATTACCCAGCTAGTCGCGGAGCTGCGCAACTAATGCCCAACTGCCAATATTTAAACATGACGCGCAGGACCTGTATTCCGTTTCACATTTCCGATTAGCCTGCGGCGGTGTGCGGTGTGCTAACGTTCAGGGGGTGTCGCTCATCGGTATTTTTCTTTACCACGGCACGCAAATTCACCCTGTCACCACTAACAACTTAAGACTGTAGCGGATCGGTTAAGTTCAGCGAAAAGCTCTCAGCAAGAACCACTGCAGCACTGCAAAGCGGCACTACAAAGCAATGCTACAAAGCCACTATTATGGCTAC
>JBLHLU010000308.1:0-4786 GCA_047623385.1 Paraglaciecola psychrophila | reverse complement strand
TCAGCAGCCTGGGCTTAAGTATGTGGTATTAAACGATGACGACTCTTTTAGTCGAGATTTGTTGGATGTCCTAGATGCCGGCACCGGTGTTGTTCGCTATAGCATCGAGCAGCGGATCCCCGGTGGTGCCGACGTTTGGGTTGATGCCTTGGTTTATAGCGGTACTGGGGTCAGTGGGATGCTGCACACGCCCTGGGGCGATAGCCTATTTTCCAGTCCGCTGCTGGGTGGGTTTAATTTAAGTAACCTGCTGGCGGTCATTGCCTGTTTAGCGGTGCGCGGTCAGCCCTTAGCGACCTTAGTAGCTGCAGCTTGCAATTTGCAGACCATTGCCGGGCGCATGGAGGCTGTGGTTTGTGCCGCCGCTGATATCAATGTTGTAGTGGACTACGCGCATACTCCAGACGCTCTGGAACAAGCGCTAAAGGCGTTGCGCCTGCACAACACAACTGGAAAGTTATGGTGTGTGTTTGGTTGTGGCGGCGATCGAGATCAGGGCAAGCGCCCGAAGATGGGCTCTGCGGTAGAGCACCACTGTGACCACGTTATTGTTACCAGTGATAACCCCCGCTTTGAGTCAGCTGAGCAAATAATTAACGAGATACTTAGCGGTGTGCAGCGACCCTCGCTAGTCGAGGCTGATCGCGCCAAGGCCATCGAGTTTGCTGTTATGCATGCCGCTAGCGGCGACAGTATTCTTATTGCGGGTAAGGGCCACGAGCAATACCAGCAACTGGGCGATGAAAAAATCCCCTTCGACGATTTTAAGCAAGCCCGTCTGGCATTAGCAAAACGTTGTAATAGCGGCGGTGGCCAATGATTGCGGAGTTATCGCTGATGGATTTAGCCAGTGAGTTCGGTGGTAGTTGTAGTGCCGATATACGTTTCAATCGAGTGTCTACCGACAGCAGGACTATCGAGCCCGGTGATCTTTTTGTGGCACTGAGCGGCGATCATTACCATGGCAATGCCTTTGTAGTTGAGGCCTATCAACGCGGCGCCTGTGCTGTCGTTGTTAGTCAGCCGATAGACTGTGCTGTTGCGCAGTGGCTAGTTGATGATGTCAGCGTTGCATACGGGGCGATTGGCGCCGCCAATAGACGGTTGTTCAAAGGTCGAGTGATTGCTTTGACCGGCAGTGCTGGCAAGACCAGTTGCAAAGAGATGGTAGCGGCAATATTGGCTGAGTCTGGCTCGGTATTGTCAACCTCGGCTAACTATAACAATGAAGTGGGGGTGCCTAAAACGCTGCTCGCCATCGAATCTAAACACCGTTTTGCGGTGATTGAAATGGGCGCACGCCAGGTCGGTGATATTGCCTACCTAACGACGTTGGTGGCACCCGATATTGCTTTGCTGACTAACGCTCTTGCGGTTCATATTGAAAGCTTTGGTGATATCGATACTGTCGCTAGCACTAAGGGTGAGTTATTTGCTGGACTTGCCCCGGCGCGCTTGGCGATCGTCAATAAAGACGACGCTTATTATACGCAGTGGTTGGCACTGCTCAGCGACGCTAAGGTGCTTAGTTTTAGTCTCAGCGACAACACCGCAGATTGTTATGCCGCTAATATTCGTGTCGATAGCAATGGCGGCACCGAATTCGAGTTGCAGCTTCCAGAACACAGATTCACCGTTAGTCTCAAACTGTTGGGTAAGCACAATGTCGGCAATGCGGTGGCGGCTTCGGCGGCAGCGTTAGGCGCCGGCGCCAGCGCTAAACAGATTAAACGGGCATTGGAGAATATAACGCCGGTAGCTGGGCGCCTGCAGTCAATAGTATTACCGCAGATGACTATCATTGACGATAGCTATAACGCCAGCCCCGATTCAGTTCGTGCCGCTATCGATGTGTTGGCTGGGTTTCCCGGTCGGCGCGCTTTGGTGTTGGGGACTATGGGCGAACTGGGTGAGCATGCCCAGGCCATACATCAACAAGTAGCGCACTATGCCGCTGAGCAAGGTATCGATCAGTTGTTGGCAGTGGGACCTTTTTCATCGGCACTACTGGCCGGTTTTGGCGATGGTGCCAGTGGCTTTGATTCCATGGAGTCGCTATTGGCGAGTATCGACAGTCTTACCAGCTGTGACTATGTGTTAGTTAAAGGTTCACGTACAGCCGGTATGGAACGCGCAGTGGCAGGATTGATCGGCGCAGCAGAAAAGGTGGCGGGCTAGTGAATAATGCCAGTACTACCGTTATTAATCGAGGAGAGAGATAGTGCTGTTTTGGTTGGCTGATTATTTTTCGCAGTACGTCAGCGCATTGCAAGTGTTTAAGTATTTGACTTTTCGCGGCATTTTGGGGGTTCTAACCTCGCTGACGATTTGTTTGGTGTTTGGGCCCTATATGATTAAGCGCCTCAACTATCATCAGATTGGTCAGACTATTCGTACCGATGGTCCTGAGTCTCACCTGAGTAAATCGGGTACACCAACCATGGGCGGTGCGCTTATTCTGGTGGCGATAGTTATCAGTACTCTGCTGTGGGGCGATTTGCAGAATAAGCATGTCTGGGTTGTTTTGTTTGTGACTATTATGTTTGGCGGAGTCGGCTGGGTTGATGACTATCGCAAAGTTATTGAAAAAAATTCGGCGGGATTGCCGGCCCGCTGGAAATATTTTTGGCAGTCATTGGCGGGACTAGGGGCGGCAATATTTTTATATAGTCAGGCAGTGCTGCCGGCAGAGACCCAGTTGTTTCTGCCATTTTTTAAAGACTTTGCTTGGGACTTGGGAATTTTTTATATCGTATTGACCTACTTCGTTATTGTCGGTTCTAGCAATGCAGTGAATCTTACTGACGGTCTTGACGGTCTAGCGATACTACCCAGTGTCATGGTTGGCGGTGCCCTGGGAATAATTGCCTATATCACCGGCAATGTTGAGTTTTCCGGTTATTTACTGGTGCCCTATATTCCCGGTACCGGCGAATTGTTGGTTTTTTGTGGTGCCATGGTCGGTGCCGGACTCGGTTTTCTGTGGTTTAACACCTATCCTGCTCAGGTGTTCATGGGTGATGTTGGTGCTTTGGCGCTGGGTGCAGCACTTGGAGTAGTGGCAGTGATGACCCGTCATGAAATCGTCTTTTTTATTATGGGTGGTGTTTTTGTCATGGAGACGGTGTCGGTAATTTTGCAGGTTGCCTCATTTAAGATGACTGGCAAACGTATTTTCCGAATGGCACCTATCCATCACCACTTTGAGTTAAAAGGTTGGCCAGAGCCCCGGGTGATTGTCCGGTTTTGGATCATCACCGTAATACTGGTGTTGTTTGGTTTGGCAACATTGAAGTTGCGTTAGAGGTTTTTAGCTTGCTGTTCGTTCCAGTTAAGATCTGGTCGACCTGAAATTTTACAGAATTAATAAGGTAGCATTGTGCAAGTAGCTGCAACACAAAATAGGAATGTCGTGGTTGGCCTAGGGGTCACTGGGCTGTCCTGTGCGCGCTATTTTGCGCAGTGCGGTGAAATGTTTTCTGTCGTTGATAGTCGTCTACAGCCACCGGCGCTGGCGCAGTTTAAAACTGAATTTCCCAACGCGACACTAGCATTAGGTGTTATTTCAGATAGCTCGCTGGCAGGCGCTACCCAATTGGTAGTCAGCCCTGGGGTGTCTCTAGCTGAGCCAGCTATAGCTCGTGCTATAGCTGGCGGTGCTGCGGTGTGTGGTGATATCGACTTGTTCTGCCGAGAAGTGACGGCACCGGTGGTCGCCATTAGTGGCTCAAATGGAAAATCGACAGTTACTACGTTGCTGGGTCTAATGGCTGCTAGCGCCGGGCGCAAGGTGGCTGTCGGCGGTAATTTGGGTCGCCCGGCGCTGGACTTATTGAGCGATGTAGCAACTGATTTGTACGTGCTGGAGCTGTCCAGTTTTCAGCTTGAGCGCGCTGGGCGCCTCGGGGTAGCAGTGGCTACGGTTCTCAATATCAGTGACGATCACTTAGATCGCTACGACAGCCCGGCCAGCTATCACCGCGCTAAGCAGCGTATATTCTTGGACTGTCAGCAGCTGGTTATCAATCGTGGCGATCAGCTGTCCCAGCCGCCATCGACTGCTGCACTAAATGATTTACCCTGTTGGAGTTTTGGCCTGGATACACCGTCGGCAAAGGGTTTTGGTGTGCTCGCAGACAGCGAGGGAGCACCCTTTCTGGCCTTTGAGCATGAACCTTTAATGCCGGTCTCGGCACTGAAGTTGGCGGGCAGCCACAATCTAGAGAATGCTTTGGCGGCGCTTGCTCTGGGTTGGGCGGCGGGCTTAGAGATGGCGCCTATGCTGCAGGCGTTGCGCGATTTCCCCGGCCTCGAACACCGTTGCCAATGGGTGCGGCAGCTGGAGGCGGTGCAGTACGTGAACGACTCCAAAGGCACCAATGTCGGTGCTGTGATTGCGTCGGTATTGGGCTTGTCTGCAGAGGTCGAAAAAATCGTATTGATTGCCGGTGGTGAGTCCAAAGGCGCTGATTTTTCACCACTGCTACCGGTACTGGCACAGCACGTGCGAGCGCTGGTATTGATCGGTGAAGCGACCGTGCAAATCGAAGGAACCGTGCAATCAGTAGTGGCTACTCATCGCGCTCAATCGATGGTTGAGGCAGTTACTCTGGCGCGGCAAGTGGCCCGTCCCGGTGATTGTGTGTTGCTGTCTCCGGCCTGCGCCAGCTTTGACATGTTTGATAATTATATGCAGCGTGGTACCGCATTCTGTGATGCTGTTGCAGCGTTAGCCGATGGTGGTGAGCGCTTATGACTGCGGCGGTGCCATTGACGCAAAACGATT
>JBLHLU010000307.1:0-4789 GCA_047623385.1 Paraglaciecola psychrophila | reverse complement strand
GCTACTAGATCTAAATAGTCTGCCATAGCCGGTTCCGGCAGTTGTTGGAGGGCAAACCAGCCGCGCGTTTTTAAAGCTGTTTTCAGCGCCGACATGACGTAAAAAATGACGCCAACTCCGGCCAAATTTTTGCTGGCGAAATCGCAGCCACGCTGATTGGGATTTACGATGGCGGCAGCGGCGGGTAATTCTCTGCCGGGTAGATGATGATCGGTGACTAAAACCGCAATACCGGCACTATTGGCAGCGGCGACACCATCGATACTAGAGATGCCGTTATCGACGGTAAGAATTAGATCCGGCCGCAGAGTTTTTGCCACTTCGACAATTTCCGGGGTCAGACCGTAGCCGTACTCAAAGCGGTTGGGTACTAAAAAATCGACCCATGCCGCGCCCATCGCTCGCAAGCTCAGCACAGCTAGAGCACTACTGGTGGCCCCATCGGCATCAAAGTCACCGACAATAACAATGCGTTGGCGCTGTTCTAAAGCCGTTATTAAGAGGGCTAGCGCTGCCTCGAGCCCGGCTAAGTTGTGCGGTGATAGTAGCCCAGCAAGACCAACCGATACGTCTTGATCGCCGAGGGCGCCGCGGGCTGCAAATATTTTTTGTAGCAACGGCGGATAACTATCATCAAATTGATAACGCGCCGGATCGACCGCTGTACGTCTTGTTACTACTTTTGCTGAGACCGACACTGCTGTACTCCCCTCGCTACTAAAGCGATCTCTATCGCTGCACTACAATCCTTGGCGAATACTCAGGATTCGATATGGTCATTGATAAACTGATGCACTTTTGCCATATCATTATCCATAATTTCGCAGCGCTCCGGTGCCTCGAACAAACCAGCCATATGCGCTGGCAGTTCCGGCTCCTGCGGATAACCCGCCTTCATCACCGCCTCAGGAAATTTGGCCGGGTGGGCTGTGGCCAAAGTAATCATTGGAATATCCTGACGTCGCCTAACTGCGCGCGCAGCATTAACCCCGATGGCCGAGTGCGGATCTAACAAATATTCACACTTTTCGTAGACCTCGGCAATAGTATCGACAGTGTGTTGATCGTCGACGGTGTGACTATCGAACAACTCACTGATGTTACTAAAAGCAGAATTAGACAGCTGCACATCTTCCGATTGGAACCGGGTCATCAAATCTTTAATAGCCGCACCATCACGATCGTAGCAGTCAAACAAAATCCGTTCGAAGTTACTGGATATCACAATATCCATGCTCGGTGACAAGGTGTGCTGCAATTCTTGTTTAGTGAAATTATTACCACTAATACAACGATGAAGAATATCGTTAGTGTTAGTAGCCACAATCAGCTGATCAATCGGCAAGCCCATTTTTGAGGCAAGATAACCGGCATAAATATCGCCAAAGTTGCCGGTGGGTACCGAGAACGCTACCGGGCGTTGCGGTGCTCCCAGCGCTACCGCTGCGTAAAAGTAGTAGACAATCTGCGCCATAATCCGAGCCCAGTTAATCGAGTTAACCGCAACCAGCTGGCGGTCCTCAGGCAAAAAGCTCTTGTCATTAAAGCTCGCCTTCACCATTGACTGGCAGTCATCAAAATTTCCTCGCACGGCAATATTGTGAATATTGTCAGCCATTACTGTGGTCATTTGCCGGCGCTGAACTTCGGAGACACGTTGATAAGGGTGCAGAATAAAGATATCGATGTTGCTGCAGCGCTTGCAGCCTTGTATCGCCGCCGAGCCGGTGTCGCCGGAGGTAGCTCCCAGGATCACCACTTTCTGATCCCTGCGCTGCAATACATAATCGAGTAGCCGCCCCAGCAGCTGCAGAGCAAAATCCTTGAATGCCAAAGTTGGCCCCTGGAACAACTCCAGCACCCACTCGTTTTGACCGAGTTGCACTAACGGTGCTACCGAGGGATGACGAAAGTCTGTATAGGTTTCGTCGATAATGGCTTTTAAGTCATCGCTGGGAATACTGTCATCGACAAAAGGTTGCACAATGGCAAAGGCGAGTTCGGCGTAAGACAGCGAGGCAAAAGAAGCGATTTGCTCAGCAGTAAACTGCGGTAACTGCTCCGGCACATAGAGACCACCGTCCGGGGCCAACCCGGTCAGCAGGACTTGTTCGAAGTTCAACGCAGGCGACTGACCGCGGGTGCTAATGTATTTCATGACGTAATTAACCTCGTACTGTTGGATCTACCGTTTTGTATTTTGCGCGCTGGGCTATTACCTGCTGAGTTAATATCAGCCGGAATATTCTGAACTAATAACCCGCTTATTACGCGGTGAACTGGTACTTTTTAGCAGCATTGCTCGATGTGTTCTGCTCGACATATGCGCTTTGATACTCTGTCCTCAGCCCAGTGACTCCACCCGAATACGAGTGACTTTGCCACTAATCGCCGGCACCGCCTCGATATCGGTAATCGCCGCAACCAGTTTACTCTCAAGCGAGCGACTGGTAAGGATAATAAGGGGAACATGGTCGGCCCCGGCAGCGGCTTCTTTTTGGATAATGGCCTCTATACTAATACCCCTGTCTGACAATATCTGCGCTACTTTGGACAACACACCGGGTTTGTCCTGGGCCGACATACGTAAATAACAGGCGGTTTCTATCTCGCCTATATCCAGTACTGGAGTATCGTTAAGCGACTGTGTTTGAAATCCTAGAAAAGGCACTCGGTACTGTGGGTCAATAGCTAGACTGCGAGCAATATCAATAATATCGGCTACGATGGACGAACCCGTCGGTTCTGCCCCGGCCCCGGGACCGTAAAACAATGTTGGCCCTACAGCGTCACCCTTAACCAAAACGGCGTTCATCACCCCGTTAACATTGGCGATTAAACGCGCCTTGGGAATCATCGTCGGATGTACTCGCAACTCAATTCCGCGATCCGTCCTGCGGGTCACCCCTAAGTGTTTAATTCGGTATCCCAATTCGTCGGCGTAATCGACATCAGCGGTCGATATTTTGCTAATGCCCTCGGTATACACTTTGTCAAACTGCAGCGGTATGCCGAAGGCCAACGACGCCAGAATCACCAACTTGTGGGCAGCGTCGATACCCTCGACATCAAAGGTCGGGTCAGCTTCGGCATAACCTAGCGCCTGCGCCTCGGCCAGTACGTCTTCAAAATCCCGCCCCTTGTCGCGCATCTCAGTTAGAATAAAATTGCCGGTACCGTTGATAATACCCGCCAGCCACTCAATTTTATTGGCCGCTAGACCCTCGCGCATAGCCTTCACTATAGGAATACCACCGGCCACTGCGGCCTCGTAGGCAATAGTGACACCGGCACGGGTGGCAGCGGCAAACAGCTCGTTACCGTGTTCGGCAATCAGCGCCTTGTTGGCGGTGACGATGTGCTTGCCATTGGCAATGGCCCGCAAAATGAGATCTTTGGCTACGCTAGTACCACCAATCGACTCAACCAAAATGTCGACGTCGGGGTCATCGGCCACCGCAAAAATATCGCGGCTAACAGTTATACCTGCGAGCTGCGCTCCACCTCTGGCGCCGACATGACTCACCACAATCTCGCGGCCCGCACGGCCAGCAATCTCGGTACTATTGCGGATTAAAATATCAAGACTACCTGTTCCTACCGTGCCAAGACCACAAATACCTATTTTTACCGGGTTCAAACTACTCTCCTTCTAACTGCCAAAGCGAAACCAGTATCTATTTTGAAGTGGCTTGGCTAAACAGTAATTGTATTTCAGCTGGTCTTGCAATGCCATCACCCCAAGCCATTGCAAAAGCTGGCTGCAAAAAAAAACGGCACCAGAAGGCGCCGTTTTCTGTATTGTCTGGGAATTATTTTTTCGCCTGGGCGTCTTCTTTTCTCTGCAGCTGTGCGGCAATGATAGGATCAACCTCTACGCCCAACACACTGGCTAAGCGCAATGCTGGCATATAACCGGGGAAAAGCTGACCTTGGGGTGTCACCAGTGCGGGCGTGCCGTTGACTCCTACCTGCTTACCGAGGTCAAACTGACTGGCCACCGGGTTATCGGCGCAGACATTGGTCGGCACTGACTGACGATTTTTCAATCGCGTCAACGATGCCTGCTTGTCAGCCGAACACCAAGCACTGGCAATTTTATTGTAAGAATCTGAACCCACTCCTGCACGAGGATAAGCCAAGTAGCGCACCTCAATACCGATGCGATTTAAATCGGGTACTTCGTTGTGCAACTTTTGACAATAAAAACAATCGACATCAGTAAACACCATGACGGTTGCCTTAGCTGGCAATTGCTGGGGTGAAAATATAATCATATCTTCAGACTTCACCGATGCCATAAGCTGCGCTCGATCGCCTTCGCGGGCCTGTTCAGCTAAATTGACAAAACCGTTTACCGCCGCCGCATACATGTCACCGATAATAAAATGTTTGCCATCGGCACTGGTATACAACACCGGCCCGCCGCTCACCTTGACCTCAAAAATACCTTTTACTGCACTCGCGGATATCGACTCTAATTCAATATCGGGGCGACTTTGTGCAAAGTTACTGCGAATAGCACGGGTTACTGAAGATGGCACCTCAAGCTGTGCATTAGCTTGCGCGGTAACCGCAGCCGTGGCCCACTGGCTACCCAGTAGGCACAGCACTGCCAGTGCTGAGTTTACAATCTGTTTCATCGATGCGCTCTCTGAAGGTAATTTTTGGTGTCTGATGCGAGTCTACCACGGCGACGTCGATATGCCACGGGCTATCGCCATCGTTGCGCACCGCTCATCACACTGTTGCCTAGTTAGCCGCGGGGGTGGTGCTGGGCATGCAGCGA
>JBLHLU010000306.1:0-4795 GCA_047623385.1 Paraglaciecola psychrophila | reverse complement strand
TTCATCAGGCACCAGAGGGCTCTGGTGAACTACTGGCGTTGCACTGGGTGTCGATGAGCGATGCTCTTAACTTGGATTTGCCTAACATAACGCGCATGGTATTGGCCGAGGTTGAGCGGCGCCTGCGCGATGGCCACAGCCCCGAAGACAGCGGCCCCTTTATCCATTTTAAACACGGCAAAGCCGTACACGATAGTATTTAAAACGATGGCTGCAAGTCATCGTTTGTGGATAAAAGCGCAAAGCAATAGCCTGTGTTGCAGGAATAGCAAAGAGTTAGAAAACACCATCAATCAGCAACTTATTAGTTAATATTATTGAGAGGAAATTACCATGGCTTTAGTCGTCCCCAAAGCAGAAATGAACAACTACATCGGTAAAGAGATGGAGCCCGGTGCCTGGTTTACCATCGACCAAGATCGCGTTAATCAATTTGCTGATGTCACCGTTGATCATCAGTTTATTCACCTCGATGAAGAGAAGGCTAAAATGACGCCCTTTGGCGGCACAATTGCCCACGGCTTTTTAACCTTGTCACTACTGAGCCACTTGGCCGGTGAGTCATCACTGGTACCCGAAGAAATCATGATGGGCGTGAATTACGGTTTTGATAAAGTGCGCTTTCTCAACCCCGTCAGAGTCGGTAGTGAAGTGCGTGCGGTGGTAACTATCGCTGACGTCACCGAAAAAAACCCCAATCAATTTTTGATCAAACAAGCTATTTCAGTTGAGATAAAAGGCGAAGAAAAACCCGCACTGATTTGCGAGTGGTTGACGATGGTAGCCTGCTCGTAGAGTCCTGTCTTAATACACCGTGTTAAAAGACTGTTCCGCAAAGACCCGCCCTTAAAGCTTTTTTTGAGGGTGGTTATCAACCAAAATAAAATTACCGATACCACTAACCGCAATGGGATGTGAGCTATGAACTTTGAATTTTCAGAGGACCAGGTTCTACTAAAAGAAATGGTCAGAAAGGCGCTGGACGATAGGTGCAGTAGTCGCGAGGTACGCACAGTGCTGGAGGGGGAAAGTCCCCATGATAGCTCACTGTGGTCGCTGTTGTGCGAGCTGGGTCTACCAGGTACCGCTGTTGATCCCGCCTATGGCGGTGCCGGTGCCGGTTATTTGGAGCTCTGTGTGGTGGCGGAAGAGTTGGGTCGGGCGCTGGCGCCGGTGCCTTTTTCCTCATCGGTCTTTCTTGCTATTGAAGGCCTTAAACTAGCCGGCAGCGAAGCGCAGCGCGCCGAATTATTGCCCGATCTTACCAGTGGCGCCAAGTTGGGTACGCTGGCGGCTTGGGAGCAAGTAGGGCCGCTACAGCCCGTCGCGGTTAACATGCGTTTTACCGATGGCACCCTGAGCGGGAAAAAAATATTGGTTGCTGACGGTGATACTGCCGATCAAGCTATCGTGTTAGCTAACGACGATCAAGGTAGCTCGCTATACCATGTACAGCTAGACCATGCCGGCGTGGCGCGCTCCACCGCCGCGACTATCGACCCCAGCCGCAATTTTACCACCTTAAATTTCGATGCAGTGCCGGCTCAGCGCCTAGGTGCTGGTGGTGATGGCTGGCAGTTGCTCAGCCAGCTGTTGGACCGCGCTGCAATACTGACCGCCTTTGAGCAAATTGGTGGTGCGCAAGCGGCATTGGACATGGCTACCAACTACGCTCAGCAGCGCTTTGCTTTTGGTCGTCAGATCGGCTCTTTCCAAGCGATTAAACATATGCTCGCCGATATGTATGTTGATTTGGAGCTGGCCCGTTCCAACTGTTATTACGGTGCCTGGGCGCTGTCTACCGGTGCTGCCGAGTTGCCGCTAGCGGCGGCTACCTGCCGGGTTAGCGCTACCAAGGCCTATCAGCATTGTGCTAAAAACAATATTCAAACGCATGGCGGTATGGGCTTTACTTGGGAGTTTGACTGCCACTTACATTATCGCCGTTCCAATTTATTGGCGCTCACCCTCGGTGGGCCAGCGGTGTGGAAAGACAAATTGGTTAGCCAACTGGTAATTAATAACGCGGCCTGAGGAGGCAGATTATGAATTTTGATGACAATCAACAGGAAGCGGCTTTTCGCGCCAAAGTGCGAAGCTGGTTGGACGACAATGCACCGGGCAAGCTGTTGCCCTATCTCGAAAAGGCCAGTTTTGGCAATATGGATCTGGGCGACTACGATGCCAACACTGAAGCTGAGGCTTGGCGCAAGAAAAAGTTTGATGCCGGCTGGGCCTGCCTGGCTTGGCCCAAAGAATACGGTGGTCAGGCCGCCAGCCCGATCGAGCAGGTGATCTGGGGCCAAGAGGAGGGGGCCTATTCTGCTCTCGGTGGCCTGTTTACTATTGGTGAGGGTATGTGTGGCCCCACCGTGATGGCTTATGCCGACGAGGCGCAGAAAACGCGTTATTTACCGAAACTGGCCTCCGGTGAAGAAATCTGGTGCCAGTTATTCTCCGAGCCGGGTAGCGGTTCTGACTTAGCGGGACTGCGCACCAAGGCCGAGGCCGATGGCGATGACTGGATTATCAACGGGCAAAAAATATGGACCTCCGGTGCCCAGCATTCAAACTTCGGTATTCTGATTACTCGCACCGATGCCAATGTCGCCAAACACCAAGGTCTGACCATGTTTTTTCTCGACATGAAATCACCCGGTATCGACATCCGGCCGATTAAACAAGCCAATGGTCAGAGCGGTTTTAACGAAGTCTATTTTAACGATGTGCGCATCCCCGACGCGCAGCGCCTGGGCGCCGTTGGTGACGGTTGGAAAGTGGCACTGACCACGCTGATGAACGAACGTCTGTCGATCGGCGGTTCTATGCCCACCGGGGTACCAGAAATGTTGGAGTTGGCCAGTACGCTGCAGCTCGAAACCGGACCGGCCATTGAAGATCGGGCGCTGCGCGAAAAACTGGCGGATTGGCACTGCCGTGCCAACGGTTTGAAATACACCAGCGCTCGATTGACCAGCGCGCTGTCGCGGGGTGCTATCCCCGGGCCAGAGGCCTCTATTGGCAAGTTGGTTGCGGGTTCGATGATGCAGGAAATCGCTATGGCGGCGCTGGATCTGCAGGACTTATCGGGGATGATGGTAGACCCCGAAGAGGCGGCGCTCTCGGCCCGTTTACAGGCTATTTTGCTGCGTTCTCCCGCCACTCGGGTAGAGGGTGGCACCGACGAAATTCTGCGCAATATCATCGCCGAGCGAGTGTTAGGTTTGCCCGGTGATATTCGCGCGGACAAGGGCTTGGCCTTTAAAGATATTCCCACCGGGCGCTAGCGCCCCAGTACTATTTGACGGAGAACAGCAGTGATAGCCAGAACAGTGTACGACAGTGAGCACGAACAGTTTCGCCAGAGCCTGCGTAAATTCTTAGAGGCCGAGGCGGTGCCCTTTCATGACCAGTGGGAAAAAGACGGCCAGATCGACCGCACCTTGTGGCAGCGAGCGGGTGCGCAGGGCTTTTTATGTCCTACTGTGCCCGAGGCATTGGGCGGGCTAGGGGCAGATTTTCGCTACAATGCGGTAGTCGACGAAGAAATGTCGGGCATGGGTTTAAGCGGTATCGGTTTTGGTTTGCACTCCGATATCACGGTACCCTATCTGGTTAATCACGGCAGTGAAGCGCAGCTACAAAAGTATATGCCGGGCTGCCTCAGTGGTGACATCATAACTGCCATTGCGATGACTGAACCGGGCACAGGCTCCGACTTGCAGGGTATTAAGACCACTGCAATCGCCGACGGCGACGACTATGTTATCAACGGTTCGAAGACCTTTATCACCAACGGTCAGTTGGCTGACCTGATTATTGTGGTCTGCAAAACCGATCCCAGCAAAGGTGCCCGAGGCACCAGCTTGATCTTGTTAGAGAGCGGTACCGCCGGGTTTGCCAAGGGCAAAAATCTAGAAAAGTTGGGCCTCAAAGCGCAGGATACCTCTGAGCTATTTTTTGATAATGTGCGAGTACCCAAAACAAACTTATTGGGCGAGGAGGGCATGGGCTTTGCTTACTTAATGCAGGAGCTGCCCCAGGAGCGACTCAATATTGCTATTGGTGCGATAGCCAGTGCGCAATCGGTACTCAAGCAGACCGTGACCTATGTACAGGAGCGCAAGGCTTTTGGTAGCACCATCGCTACCTTTCAAAATACCCAGTTTAAACTGGCAGAAATTGACGCCCAGCTTACCGCTATGCAGGTTTTTGTCGACCGTTGTTTGGAGCTGCATTTAGAGGGTGAGCTCGATGCGGTTACCGCGGCCAAAGCCAAGCTGATTACCACCGAGCTACAGGGCAAGGTGATTGACGAGTGTCTACAATTGCACGGCGGTTATGGCTATATGTGGGAGTATCCGGTGGCCAAAGCCTACGCCGACGCACGGGTGCAGCGCATCTACGGCGGTACCAGTGAAATAATGAAACTGATTATCGGTAGAGATTTACTCGGTAGCTGAGCTGTATTCACCGGTTCTAGTAAAGCAATTGCCGGCGAATGGGCAGCAATACTGATAACAGCAGCCACCTATTCTAAGCACACCACAACATAAGAGAGAACAGCATGGATATTGCGGGAAAAATAGCGCTAGTCACCGGCGGTGCCTCGGGCCTCGGCGAAGCGACAGCGAGAGCGTACATTGAAAAAGGCGCCAGAGTTGCGATCTTCGATTTGAATATTGAGCGCGGTAATAACTTGGTGGCCGAGCTGGGCGCCGACAAGATCAGCTTTTACGAAGTTAATGTCAGTGACGAAGAGTCAGTGGCGGCGGCTATTGCCGAGGTGATGGCA
>JBLHLU010000305.1:0-4798 GCA_047623385.1 Paraglaciecola psychrophila | reverse complement strand
TTATGTGTTCACACATTTATACCTTTATTTTCGGATTGATCTTAAAGTTGCAGCAAATGCCACTTTTGCTTAATGGCCAAAGAGTGTTTCGGAGTATAATTAGCGCCTGTTATATTAAGACCCTATAAAAATAATGGCATTAGCCATGTTATTGTTGCTTTGAAGCGGACGTCAATGAACTTTATTCGAGATCTTTTTAGCAAAACACTTCAAACCATTTTGTTTTGGTGGGTAAAAGTCGGTGATAATCGGCATAACACCGATATTGAAGTACTGAAAAACGCTCCTAAGCTTATCTATGTATTAGAGTTTGAATCATTAAGCGACGCGCTGGTATTAGACAAGCAGTGCCGCAAACTTGCTTTGCCGTCTATTTTTGCTCGCCAGACTTATCTCGGTGAGGGCAGCATTCAGCCGCTGTTGAACGTTAAACGTGGTAAGTCGCTATTCGGCCCTAAACCCGATGCAATCATTGGTTATATTCAGTCTATTCTAGATTATTTGGTCGCCCATCCCGACGAAGATGTACTGTTAGTGCCAGCTGCGTTGTATTGGGGCAGAGCAGCAGAGAACCATACTAACCCCATCAAAGCCATATTTAGCTCTAACTGGTCCATGGTGGGCCGGTTCACAAAAATACTCACGGTTATTCTCAATGGTCGCAATACTTTTTTTGAGTTCAATGACCCAGTATCACTGCGATTGCTACTAGGCAGTGAAATAGATTCGATTATTGCACCTAGAAAAGTTGCCCGGCTACTTAGGGCCCATTTTAGGCGTGTTCGTGCGGCGGTGATCGGGCCTGACATGTCGCATAAGCGTTTGCTGTTAGATCGTGTTCTAACCTCTGATTACGTGCGCGGAGTCATTGCAGCGCAGGCCGAAGAACAAGGCTTGGCTATCAAAGAGGTGCAAAAATTAGCCCGCAAAAATGCCGAGGCTATTGCCGCGGATGTATCCAACAATGCAATTCGATTTATGAGTGCGTTGATGTCTTGGGTGTGGAATAAGCTATACCAAGGCATTCGTATGAATGGTATTGAGCAAGTTCGCGAATTGGCCCGCGACAACGCGATCGTCTATGCACCCTGCCATCGCAGTCATATTGACTATTTACTTATGAGTTATTTACTCTATCAAAATGGCTTAAATGTGCCGCATATTGCCGCCGGAGAAAATCTCAATATGCCGGTAGTCGGTAGTTTGCTTCGCCGCTGCGGTGCGTTTTATATTCGCCGTCGATTCGGCGGCGACAAGCTGTATACCGCCGTATTTCATGAATATTTACATACTGTATTCACCAGTGGTTTCCCGGTGGAATATTTTGTCGAGGGCGGGCGCTCACGCACCGGCAGAATGTTAAAACCGGCAACCGGCATACTGTCGATGACAGTAACCAGTCATTTACGCAATAACAAAAGACCGATTGTGATTATTCCTGTTTATATCGGCTATGAAAAGATTTTTGAAGAAAGCTCGTATAAAAGTGAACTGCAAGGTAAAGAAAAGAAAAAAGAAAACCTATTTGATTTAGCTAAAACCGTTCAAAAGCTCAACAATAATGGCGAGGTTTCGGTCAATTTCGGCGAGGCCATTCATCTTAATGCCATGCTTGATGCACAGCAGCCCGTCTGGCGCGAGAGCGAATACGAACTGGATGACCGGCCGCCCTGGTTGGTCAAATTTGTCGCCTCTTTATCCTTTGAGTTGGCGGCGAGAATCAACGGCGCAGCGTCACTCAACCCGGTAAATTTGCTTGCAACCGCCATGCTCGCTACGCCACGACAAGCAATCGACGGGCGCCTGTTAGACCGGCACTTGAAGATGCTCATCGATATTCAAAAGTTTGCGCCCTATAGCGATAGAATTTCATTTCCCGAGGGCACCAGCGAACAGTGGATTGAGTATACGGAAAGCATGGAAAGTCTGAATCACGTATCGCAACCGCTCGGTGATATTTATGGTTTGAATAGTAAGAGTATCGTTGCCATGTCTTACTATCGCAACAATATTCAACACTTGTACATGGTACCTGCTTTAGTCGTAGCGCTGGTGACACCTCGCGACGGGGTAAGTCAGAACGAACTAGAAGAGATATTTACCCGTATTTACCCCCATATAAGGAACGAGTTGTTTTTGTTGGCAGACGTCGAACAAGCGCGACTGTCAGTAGGTAGCTGGCTACATTATTTTGCCAATAAAGGCTTGCTTAACCAGCAAGACGACCTGTGGTTTGCCGTTGATAAAGCGTTATCGACTAGGTTGGAGTTAGAACTGTTGGTTAATATTGTATTGCCGGCATTGGAGCGTTACTTTATTGGGCTTTCGACACTGTTGCGCATGGGAAGTGATCAATGCACTGCTGAAGAGTTAGAGAAGCAGTCTCAATTAATGGCCCAGCGGCTGTCTTTACTTAACGGTTTAGACGCACCTGAATTTTTTGACAAAACCTTGTTCCGCCGCTTTATCGAAGGCTTAGAAAAACAAGGCGAGATAAAAATTAACACGAAAGGTTTGATTGAATTCGACACTGACATGGGCAATATGATTGGTGAAGCCGATAAAATCTTACCCCCTGAAGTCGTTTACAATATTTCACAAGCGGCAGATTTCCGCTGATCAGGCAATCTGTATAGGGGTGGTTAACCGCATACGAGTAGATACCGGGTACTAACCCTTTTCAGGGCACCGACTATTCAGCGAACTTAGGTGGTTGGAGAACAGGTACTCAGTATTGACACTATTTCACGAGGACACGTACCCTATCTCAACCGCTCTGCCGCTTATGGATTCACGACGGGGTGCCGGCGTCAGTGAGACGCCGCCTAGACTTGATACACTCCATAGCTTTGGCGCTTCGCGCTCATCCGAGGCTGCGGTAGGTAACCTGCCGCGCAAGTAGCGTCAGTATTGATGGGGCCACTATTGGCTTTGGCAGCTTCCGTTCGGCTGTACAGCTTGGCTGTGGGGCGCGCTGGATGTGACTACATAGCCACTGCTTTCTACCGAACACAAACGCTCTAATGGCATCTTCTACCCAACTATTACCTATCGGCCAGTTGCCATGGTCGAGATAATCGTCTAATTATCTAACGTTACCGCGCCAAAGCGAAGCAATATCCGTCGTTTGAAGGAGCACGAAGAGCCTGTATCAGGTCAATATCCGACCGACTAGAACAGCATCAAAGGCTCGACGGGTTTGAGTTTTCGAACACAAAATGCCACCAGACTAAGTGACATTTCATATTTTTCAAATTGCATACCGGCGCTTTCTTAGCGCAGAACGGGCACCCAATGTCTTGGCTGTCAAACCCGTCTTGACCCTAGTAAGCGCTCTACCCTCTAGGCACTGCCGACCGAATAGCCTCCAGTGTCAATTGCGCTTCGTCTCGTCCTATATAGGCTTCTGCATTGCCAGACACTGCTATTTCAAGATGTTTCCTAGCCTGTTCCGGCTGGCTTTCCCGAAAATAAGCCATTCCCAAGTGATAGTGATATTGCGGGCCATTACCACCCAGAGCAACTGACGTTTCTAGTAGTGACAAGGCGCGCGACGTGTTGCCCAATTTAAAGTTAACCCAACCTAAGGTGTCCAAAAAGGCTGGGCTCCGACTATCTCGCAATGGTTCCGTAAGTTCTAGGGCTTTTCTGAGATTTTCGTCACTGGGCATGTAATCAACCAAGATAACCGCGAGATTATTGGCCACCTGTTGCATACCGGGGCGCTCAGCTAGTAACGATTCATACACACCGCGAGCACTTTGATAGTCACCCGTTAGGCTATACACGCCCGCTAACAGTAAATATAAGCCGTCATTGTCTGCAATGGAGTCGATGCCCTGCTGAAACGTTTCTTCGGCTTGCTGCCATTGACCTTGAGATATATGTAATGCACCCATACGCCGATATACCGACGATCGTGTAGGCAGCAAAGCAATCGCCGCCCGATAGGAAACCAGTGCTTCAGCGTAACGTCCATTATTATGGTGATAGGCCCCGAGTAACTCGTTCGCATGTGCATGTTTAGGGTAGTTTTTTACGTGGTTTACTAAGAAGTCCATACCTTCTTTTTCGCGATTACTGGCAGTAAACGCACTCGCTAGGAACGACAAAGCCTCAATAATGCCGGGCTCTTCTTTTAGCGCGCGCTGTAAAGACTCAATGGCCGCAGGGTAGTCACTTTGGCTAGAATACACCAGCCCCTGCAGGTAGTAGCCAGCCGCCAAGGTGGTAGGGTTGGTTAATAAAACGTCAACATTGTTCAAGGCTTCGTCCCACCGCTGCTGCTTTGATAACAACGAAACCAATAATCGTCTGGCCTCGGCATGATCTGGCTTCTTTTGTAATAACGTCTTTAGTAGCTGCTCGGCACTGGCTTGTTCATCTTGAGCAATAGCCATTTTGGCCGAACTGTACAGCGCTTCTTGGTTAGACGGGTCTAACGCTAACAACCGCCGGTAGTTATCAAGAGCTAGACTAGACGAACCGTCCTTTTCATAGGCCTGCCCCAGTAATAATAACCCTTCAACTGAATCGGGCTGGCTGCGCAATACCGTACGTAGATTGGCTATTGCCACTGTGTATTGCTTCTCATTGATCAACAATTTTGCATTGGTAATCAATGCTTCTACGTTTTCGGGTTCAATAGTAAATATTTCCGCTAGCAGGGCATCGGCTTGTTCGCGCTGGTCGCCAGTCAAATATAACAACGCCAACTTGTTTCTTGCCTGCAGGGAATCGGCACTCTCATCATCTTCGGTAATCACTCCTTGGTACAGTTCAATAGCCTTATCGCGGT
>JBLHLU010000304.1:0-4822 GCA_047623385.1 Paraglaciecola psychrophila | reverse complement strand
TCCGAAGCAGTAACTTGAGCTTCGGCATTATGGTGGTCCTTCCGGTCCTCTCGCAATGATAGATAGCAAACTCCGCCAGGCCTGGAAGGGAGCAACGGTAGCTTTTGACTCATGTGCCGAGATGTGGCTGGTTGGATCGCCACCCAATTTTCTCCGCTGGTATTACCAGTAATCGACCTCCCCCATAACGTTATTAATGTGCTGTGTTTTAAAGCCGCAGTTTATAGCTATAGTTTAGAACTGTAGCTCAGAACTGTAGTTCATAACTATCGTTCGCTGTCGCGGTTCAAGTGTGAGTTTTCTGCCGCTGTTTGGTGCAAAAACGGCTGCGGTACCACGTCGCAGCAACCTCCTATTCGCACTGTTAGAATTGCTATTGGCGGGTGTTAGCCCCGGTGAATTTTGCGCTGTTAAATATAGACAGTTGCACAGAATTTGTTGCAGTGACTACCAGTAACTACCAATAACAATGGCGCAGCTTATGCAAAACGCCTTTTATCTGAAATTCACGGCTAGCGTAAAAATGCCTGCGCTGCAGGTTTACGCAGCAGTCATTGTTGGCGGTGACGATGGTGAAATCGGTATCAACTAAGGTGATTTCTCGCACAGACTCGCCGAGTTTTGGTCGGAGGGGGGGCAGTGCTCAAGCTGAGCGATCTGGGTTGATAAAAGGGTGTCCGGGTCAATAAGATCAAGGTGATCGGTGGCTTAGTGCTCGATCTCGGCGAGATAATTTAGACGGGGAGCAATAGCAATTCAGTGCTTATGTCGATGCTGGCGAAGTCATTGGGCTCGATAGATCGCCATTTATCGTTAGTCGCAAAATGGGTGAGGCAAATGGTGATGTCGAACAAATATCCGAGACCGCCGGGTTGGACTGAAGTGGATGAAGTTCACTTTTCAGCCGACAGTCAGTCAATACAGCTGCTTGCTGGCTACCCTGATAACGCCGTCGGGTGAGCATTCAGTGTTGGTTGTTTCGCTCTAACAGTTATTCTTGTAGCTGACAAACGCTGTACTGCCTTGGCACGGGTGAAGTGGGGTTATTCATCTGTAAGCGGCTACGCTGTGCTGATACAGTTGTTAGTGGATTCCAAACAGTTGTCTGTTAGGCAGGCGCCGAGCTGCCTGTAGGCACAATCATGCTTTGTTTTCTGCTGCAGGCCATGGTAATTTACTTGTCTGAAAATACTGTTCAGCCGCGGTTGAACGGCCGATAAAATGATAATAAGTTGAAATAAATAACACCCTTTAGCGGAGAAAAATCATGGCCTATGCACCCGATAGTCGAGCCTTTTACGATGCCGACAGTCACATTATGGAACTACCCAATTTTCTGAAGGACTATGCGGATCCCAGTATCCGTGACGACATTCCCGAGGTTAGTTACAGCGCATCGCTGGTGACCGACGACGAAGTGGCGTTGATTATGTCTCAAGGTGGTGATCACAGCAGTGCGCACAAGCAGGCACAAATCGATATGGGCAACGATTTGATCGCTCAGTCGAAAGAAATTCAGGCCCTGGGCGCTTTTAATAAAGACGACCGCAAGGTGGCGATGGACATGCTGGGCTTTAAAAAGCAGCTGGTTTTTGCCACCCACAGTGTAGCGCTGCCTTTTCACCCTAGTTCTAAAAAACCGCTGGAACTGCGTTACGGTGCCACCCGCGCTCACAATAGACATATGGCGGAGTTCTGTGGCGACGACAGCCGGTTGATGGGTGTCGGTATTGTGCCGCTGGACGATCCGGCTTCGGCTATGAAAGAGCTTGAATTTGCTTTGGATGCGGGGCTGGAGTCAATCTGGGTTCCGCACCGGGCACCGCTAGGCATTTCACCGGGCCATATCGAGCTTGAGCCGTTCTGGAATCTTTTAGCGCAGACCGGTACCCCCTTTACTTTGCACGTAGGCGGCTCGCCGTTGCAGGCGCTTAAAGCTTGGAGCAATAACGGCCGGGCACCGGTTAAGGACTGGATGGGCGGTGGTGAAAATGTACGCACCAAAGATGCAGCACTGATGCACCAGACCCCAGAAACCTTTATCAGCATGTTGTTACTGGACGGCGTTTTCGATCGTAATCCCACGCTGCGCGGTGCTGCGGTAGAGCTGGGCGCAGGCTGGGTACCCGAAATGTTAAAACGACTGGATTGGGTGGCAAAAATTTATGGCCGAGTTGACGAGTCGGTTCGCTTTGAACGCACACCTTCGCAGCAGTTGAGTGAGCAAATGGGCTTTACGCCCTTTCCCCACGAAGTGGTCGGCGATCTTATTAGTCAATCTAACGAAGAGCTGTACTTGTTTTCTAGTGACTACCCCCATGTTGAAGGTGGTCGCGACCCGATTGGTAAATTTACTAAGGCTATGGAGCAGCAAAGTGCAGTGGCTAATGACAAATTTTTTAGCGAGAACTTTCTGCGGCTGTTTCCTGAGTCGAGAGTAGCTTAGGCTAGCTGACGGGCTGTGGTGGTGACAATACCGCCGCTGGTTGTCACCGCTCAGTGTAGCTCTGGTAGATCGTAGGGTTCTGAACCTGTTGCTGTACCTGGATTACCGTGGCCTTTGCTGCGGATAATAATAACTAACAAGTAAGACGAGGTTCCTTCATTACTGGGTGGTCACAGGGTTCGGCGTGAATTGAGTAGTCGGCCCACTGGGTTACTGATCGAATTTTACGTCTTAGTGCTGGCCTACAGTTAATACCTGCTCAGTTTTATCAGGGGTATTGGCCATTGTTGGAACACCGTTAAATACCAAATAAATAAGGAACGTTGTGACAAATCATAAGCGCTGTATGTACGCTGATAACGATTATCGGGGTTTTGATGTGGACTAGACTACTACCCGGACTTATTTGGCTGCAAGGCTACCGCTCGGATGCCTTTAAGAGTGACTTTTTCTCCGGTATTACTATCGCCTTTATGCTTATTCCTCAGGGTATGGGCTATGCTATTGTCGCGGGTTTGCCACCGGAGTTGGGGCTCTACGCCTGCATTTTTCCACCGATTGTTTACGCATTACTGGGTACCTCTAACAAAATATCAATGGGGCCGGTGGCGCTAGACTCGATACTGATTATCACCGGCTTAAGTGTTTTAGCAGAACCCGGTAGCGACCACTACCTTGAGTTGGCGATTATACTGACCCTGCTGGTAGGTCTAATCCAGTGCTTTTTTGGCATGATCAAGTTTGGTTTTATCGCTAACTTTTTATCCTATCCAGTGATCACCGGTTACACCTCCGCCGCTGCACTGATTATTATGGCTAGCCAGTTTGAAAATATGCTCGGGGTCGAGGTTGAGGGCGGTAATATTTTCAGCCTGTGTTACCAGTTACTCATGGCCATGTCACAGTGGAATTGGGTCACCGTAGCTATCGGTATAGCGGGTGTCTTATTTATGATCTACCCCAAAAAGCTGTTTCCTAAATTGCCCTGTGCCATCATCTTGTTGGCGGTGGGCATGGTCTGTGGCGGTCTTTTTGAGTTGCAAAGCTATGGTGTCAATGTCATCAATGCAGTTCCCCAAGGGCTGCCGGCGCTATCGGTACCACAGTTGTCGCTGGCACAAGTTGCCGAGTTGATGCCGCTGGCGCTGACGGTCGCACTGATGGGTTATGTGGGCACTATGTCAATCTGTAAATCCCAGGAGTCCTCAGCCGACAAGGTCAGCGCGCAGCCTAATCAAGAGCTGCTGGCGGTAGGTGCAGCTAATTTATTAGGGGCATTTATTAAATGTTTTCCGGTATCCGCTAGTTTTTCCCGCAGCGCTGCCTTTCGTGAATCTGGGGCCCTTACCCAGGTTTCGGCACTGGTCTCCTCGGCGTTGTTAATTGTTACTCTGCTGTTTTTAACCCCCTTGTTTGCCAGTTACCCGCTCCCCAAAGTGCTGCTATCGGCGATTATTGTTATGTCGGTACTCGGGCTCTTTAAGCATGCGCAAATGAAAGTGTTATACCATCAGAACCGCCGCGAGTTTGCGGTGCTGATGGTGACTTTCACTATCACTTTATTACTGGGTGTTCAGCAAGGTTTGCTGTTGGGGGTGACGCTGTCGATTGCGATGGTAATTTACAACACTGCCCGACCGCATATGACTGAGTTGGGTTCTATTCAGGGCGGTCGCCTGTTCCGTAATGTGAACCGCTTCGAGCGGGCCCAGGTGCGTGAAGACGTGCTGATTTTTCGCTTTGATGCAGCGCTGTACTTTGCCAATAAAGACTATTTTGTTGAGCGTTTGTACCAGTGGGTCAAGCAGCGGCCGGGGCCAGGTTTGAAGTACGTGGTGTTTGATGCCGAGGCGGTTAACAGTGTCGATAGTACCGCGCTGTTAATGCTGCAGCAGATTATCGAAAACTTTAACCGCCAGGGTATCCAGTTTTATATCAGCAATCCGATCGGGCCGGTTAGGGATGCGATAAAAAATTCGGCACTGGACAGCTACCTGTGCAGCGAGTCAATGTTTGCCACTATTCATGACGCTATCACCTACATCGATGAGGGCGTCAATGTTCATCCCGACGACGCCCTGCAGACCGATAGCAAGTAACCGAGCCGTCTATTTTTAATCCGGCTGCGCCGTGACGACACTAACAAAATGATTGAGCCACGGTCTTGTAATGCTGTCGGCACTGCCGCGCTATAGCGAGCGCGGCAATTCTGCACTGTTTTTTTCCGATTTAGATCAGCGCTAGGCGCTAGTTGGCCTGGGCTGGGAATACGTCTACCGGTGTTAGTGCACTGCACTTGCGCTGATAGTATGGATAGCATAGATAGCGCCGGTGTTTTATGTTTTTGCACTGTGGTCAATAACACTTGTTAGGCGG
>JBLHLU010000303.1:0-4846 GCA_047623385.1 Paraglaciecola psychrophila | reverse complement strand
CCCTATCAGTTGTCATAATACTATGCTCCTATCATTGGGTTATTTATTCGGTGAGTTCCCAGGTAACCGGGCTCGATCCAACATCGCCGCTGGCGCCCCAGCCACTTAAAATAGCGGAGAATTTACCAGCGTCGCCACCGGCTCGAACAATCATTAATCCGCCGGGTTTAAATTTAGGTATTTTTTTACCGGCCACCCAGGCTGGAAGGCCTTCGTCAATACCGTTAGCGCCGGCGATCAGTTCTTCGCCGTCGCGTAGAAGGCGGCTGGCCAGTTCGCTATGGAGTCGTGCTTTGTCCCAGCCGGCCTCTCGGTAGACATTAACGTGTTCTGGGCATACCACCAGTATCGCGTCTCCGGCCATGGCTGATTTTATGTTGCTAACAGCTAGCAGTGAGGCGGCAAATGAAGCAGTCAGTGCCTCCGGGCCGCGGGCTTTTTGGTCGACAACACCCTGTACGCCTTCACCGGCAAATACGGTGACAGCAGAACTACCAACAGTGGCTCCGCGCTCCTGCGCTAGCGGCGTCCAAAAGCTATCGGTTTCGTCCTCGGCAAAACAGAAGGTATATTTGCCAGGGCTGCCCAGTGCCGAGCGATCGATCTCGCCGGGCTTACCGCCGCCAACATTGCGAATCAACAATTGTAGTGCTCGGCCGATAGCGGCGTTGGCACGATTGCCTTGGCCGAGGGCATTGTGGCTCCAGTTCATACCGATAGCCTCGGTCACTGGGCCGTTGACGATAACAATAGGGCCGCAAAACATGGTGGTGGCGAGTACGCCGTGCATGCAAAATTTTTCGCTCAGGGCCGCCTCTACCGCGGCCAGCACCACCGGCATATATTCGGGCTTACAACCGGCCATAACGGCGTTAACCGCGACCTTTTCAACGGTGCAGTTAACCAAATCAGGGGGCACCTGGCCGACAACCTCATGGGGCGCTCGGCGGGTGCCCTTAAGCATGCGCAGCACACGCTCGGGAGTGGGTGGGACCAGTGGCAGACCGTCGGACCAGCCGCGGTTAAACATCGCTTCCATCTCGTCTTCGTCTTCGCCAAGAGCAACGCGTCTGGCTTCCAGCCCGTCGCCGGCGAAGCGGATATTCAGTTTCTCTTCCATCCCCGGGTCAATAGATTTAGAAGCGCAACCGGGCCGCGATACCGGTAGTGCGGCGCCCAGTTCGGCGACACCGGCCAGCGCTGCCCATTGCTGTCGATCCCAGCCCTCACTGCGCTCGACTTCACGGTCGCCGTCGAGATGAATCAGCGTGGGTACTATTTCAATGTTGCGCTGCCAGGACTGGTGTAGATCACTGTCGTCGACAACGCAGTTAATATCTGCCGGGAAGGCCGGGTCGTCTTGACTGTAAACCGCGCTGAGCAAACCTTGAGTTTGTAATTGCTGCAGTACGGGTTCAACCAATTGACAGGTTTGACAGGATTGTTTGACCACGACTATTAATTTTTTTTGGGACATGGTGGCTCGCAAATAAGGAATAAATCGAGCGTCATTAAAGCGCCGCGCTAACTCTCGGTCAAGAGAAATAACGGCGCTTGCGGCTTTGCGCGTACAGACGCTGTAAAACTAAATAATTAGTAACGTTTGGCCTAAGCGAGTATCAACCACTGCGGTAGCATATCAATGGCAACACAGACTCAATCAGTTTAGCGCCTTGCAGCGTTTTTCGCTGAGCTGCCATAGTTTATCAGCAACTTCAATATCATTGGCCTCGCGGCTGCTACGGGCTTGCTTGCAGTGAGAGAAATACTGGCCGGCGATATTTTCTTCGCTGCCGTAGGCGGCACAATAAACGCTAGTAGCCGCGCCTTGATGGGGGCTTTTTGTGAGCGGGCTTATCAGTTTCATTAGCAGCGACATGGCTTTTGAACCACGACCTATATCGGTGGTGATCAAGGTGCCCGGATGCAGTGAACAAGCCGTTAGTCCACGCTCGCCAAAGCGCCGCTGTAGTTCATTGGCAAATAACACATTGGCTAATTTTGCTTGGCCGTAGGCGGTTAGGGCCGAAAACTGACTTTCTTGAAGAGGGAACTTGTCGAAGTCTAGCTGCTTGGGCATACGGTGACTCTCGCTGGATACCATCACTACGCGGGGGTTACCCGCTGCCAATAATTTATCCATAAGCAGCTGGGTTAGTAAAAAATGGCCAAAATGACAAACGCCTACGGTCGACTCAATACCCTCTTCGGTTAGCTGAAAATCACCGGGGAAAAGACCGGCATTGCACAGTAAAATATCCAATTTCGATAGTGAAAGCTGGTCACAAAAGGCGTGAATATTGCTAAAGCTGGCTAGGTCCAGTTGCGCAAACCGCGCATCGCAGTCGGGGTGCGCCGCTTTCGCTGCTGCAACCGCAGCCAATCCGGTTTGCTCATTGCGACAGGCAAAAATAACCGTGGCGCCAGCGGCGGCAAGAGCCCGGGCTGCCTGGTAACCAATACCGGTATTGGCCCCTGTGACGAGTACATTTTTACCCGATAAATCGAGGCCCTGCAATACCGTGTCGGCGGATGTTCTGGAACCAAACTGAGTCAATGTTATTCTCCTTTATCAATAAGACAGTGCTGAGTAAGCGTTAGGTTTTAAGGTGTCTGTGCGGCAAATGTTGATTCCGCTGCCTGCACCACAGTTCGGGCGTTACCCAGTCGACGAGTCAGGCCACAGCGATCAAAAAACTCCAGCAGTTCGATGGTGGGGCGTCGCCCTATACCACTGGCATCGCGAAATTGAGCGGGACTAAATAGGCCCTGCCCACTGGCTGCGCTATTGCCCTGAGTTGCTTGGTGCTGAGCTAGGGCACTGCAAGTTTGAGCGAGCTGGTATAGCGACGCGGCACTAAAATAACGTGTCTCAGTGACCATAACGAGGAAACCTAGTTGAATCAAGCGCTGCATTTGCAATTTCAGCTCAGCCTCTGGCTGCGATAGCTGCTGCGCTAGGTCGCGAAGTACCGGCGGACAGGGTCCCGCCTCTAGTAGCGGTTTGAGCAATTGCCACTGGCCCATTTCTTTATCGCTGCACTGGGCCTGATAGCCCGGCGGGTGCAGTAGTTGCCCGCTGCGCTGCAGTTGTCCCAGTTCTACCAGCTTAGCAATAGCGTTAGTAAGCAGTGGCCAATTGAGTGGCGGCTGCAATTGCTGTAATAACTGCTGTGGGCTAATGCCTTGGCTCAGCGGATTGAGTAGCGTCCACTGCCCGATAGTGTTCAACAACGGTTGGCTCAGGCGTTGCCATGCGGCTACAGAAAAACTACCGCAGTCGAGCAATATCGACTCAAGGTTAATGGTTAGTTGCTCGCTTTGCGCAGCGCTTAGGTTCCAATTTTTCCACAGCCTTGGCAAGTCGATCCCGCTGCTAGTGTGGGCTAATAATGCCTGCACCGCCTGTTGCTGATCGCTGTTCTCCATTAGCTCTAGCGCCTGTAACCTTGCGGTGCTGGCGCGTCCACGTTTGGGTCCGTAGCGGTCGATAATGACGCCGCCGCCTAGGGTGTGCTGGGCGCTTTGGTCTCTGATAATAAAACGATCACCGGCAACCGCATACAGTGGGGTGTCTAATACCAGGCGCACCAAATTTTTTGCAGCGCCGTCGGCACCGGCTGGCGCTTGCAATAGTTGCAGTCGGCCGGTGCAGTGGGAGGCGCCACTATAAATGTGCAGCGGTGACCCGTTGCTGAGTGTTTTTCCGGGTAGCATTTGCAGGCGAGTATCTAACAACTTGCTGGGGGGGCCGGCGTCGCTGTGTAGTAGCCAGTCGCCGCGGCAGATAGATTCGCGCTGCAGATTATTGCCACTGCTGCTGATATTAATTGCACAGCGTTGTCCTGCCTTGGCGACGGTCGCTGCTGCGCCATTGGCGTGAATAGCCCGCACGCGTATTTTTTGCTCTCGTTCACTGTGCCCTGATTGCGTTAGGGTTAGGGTTTGACCGATGGTGACAGTACCGGAAAAAACACTGCCAGTGACAATAATACCCTGGCCGTCTTTGATAAAACTGCGATCGATAGCGAGGCGAAAAAGTGATTGCTCGGCGGCGGCTGGAGGTAGTTCCAGCGCACATTGATTGAGGTGCTCACCGAGCGATTGTAGGCCGGTGCTGGTATGCGCGCACACAGGGAATAGCGGGCTTGCCGCCAAAAATGTCGCGGCGGTCAATAGTGCAATCTCGGTGCTAAGCTCGACCTGACGCTGCGGCGAGACACGGTCGATTTTGGTTATCGCGATGGCGCCGCGTTTGACACCGAGCATCTGCAGCACAGCCAGGTGCTCTAGGGTCTGTGGCATGGGACCGTCGTCGGCAGCAATAACCAGCAAGGCAAAGTCAATCGCGGCGACCCCCGCCAGCATATTGGCGAGAAATTTTTGGTGTCCCGGTACGTCGATAAAAGCGATAGTGCCCGCTGTACCGAGTGACTGATAGGCAAACCCCAACTCGATACTCAGCCCGCGCTTTTTTTCCTCGGCGAGGCGATCAGTATCGACCCCGGTCAGCGCCTTTATCAAGGTAGTCTTGCCGTGATCAACATGGCCGGCAGTGGCGACGAGCATAGTGCATTTCCAGGCAGTTATTACAGTGCTCGCCAGTATAGTGAGTTGGCGCTTGAAATGGCAGTGGCTGGGCACATAGCGCGGTCAATGTTGTATTCATTATCATATCGACTGTTATATCTGTTGTTGCATCTATCGTTGCGGCTACTGTTGCATCTACTGCTGCATCTACCCTGTACTGATAGTCGCATCAATGGTCAGCGCCCTTGGTTATTATTTATAACTTCGTCAATCACAATATCGGTCGGCAGTACTAGGGTTTATTGAAATAGCCGAT
>JBLHLU010000302.1:0-4863 GCA_047623385.1 Paraglaciecola psychrophila | reverse complement strand
TTTAAAAACATTCAGCGCTCAAGTTGTATGAGTCGGCAATAATACCGGCTAAGGGCAGGCGCTGCGCGTTCAGAGTGAGCTCTAAAGGGGTGCTGCAGGTTGAAAAATCGCGCGGCACCTGCATACCAGGATTTAGCGCGGTGGCCATCGCCCTGCTGGCGTCGCGTCGACCGGTAAATGGGTATAACCTGCTGCAATGGCGTGCTCGAACGGCGCGCATTTTGAGGGCAAATGAATACACTGAGGTGACATCATGGCACTGCTTAATCAACATGTTTTTTCTGAGACTATAGGTTCTTCGGGGCAGCCGAGCGAGGCCCAGTTTAGTGAATTGGCCGAATCTGGCTACCAGGTGATTATTAATCTGGCAATGCACGACAGCGACGAAGCCATCGCTAACGAGGGCGCTTTGGTCGCAGCTTTAGCAATGACCTATATCCATATGCCGGTGCCCTTTGATGCCCCCAGCGACGAGCACTTCAGCACCTTCGCTGCCATGATGAATGCCCTTGACGGAAAAAAAGTGTGGGTACATTGTCAGGTCAATGCCCGTGTCTCGGCCTTCCTATTTCGCTATTTACAGCGCGACAAAAACTTCTCAGCACAGCGCGCAACGTCGCCGCTGCTAACTGCCTGGCTGCCAACCATGGACGATACCTGGAAAACCTTTACCGGTTTGTAGCGCCAGCGTTAGCCGACTGATGACAATACAAAGGTAAATCGGTGGCGGTATCATTGATTAACGTAGTTGTGGTTATCGCTGTGGTTATCGCTGCGGTTGTGGTCTGGTTATTGGTCTGGTTATTGGTGCAGCTACTGTCGTGGCTAACATAGAGGTGAGCCACTCTGCGGTGTTATTTTGCATGACCCATCTTAGACGGCTTGGGCATACATCGTATGGTCTGCGTAGGCTACTCGGCGTGCTGGCAAGTTATTGCTGATATCACCGCAGTCGCTGATATGGGCTATCTCACGGGTATAGAATTACTGACTGGACGCTTGCTTGTTATTTGGGCCGCATGATTGCTCTATCTTGAATTGCAGTGTTATTAGCAGTGAGACTAATATCAGGGGCAAGTTGCTTAGCTGCGCCACTATAGCAGTACCGCGTCTAAAGACGGCGCTATTGTCGACTGCTGGTGCGGTGCGCCGTTATACAGATTATCGGTTCAGTTACTAGCTGTCTCAAGGCTAACGATACTGGGCTCTTAGTGAGGGTTTCTTGTCCTTCAAGTCGACAGGTAATAGCGAGTTTGAGGCTCAACATCGTCTTTTTGCTGACTGGGTTTTGACCTGAATCAATGTTACAGTCCCGAGCAAAGTTCTGGCCTAGGATCAAACTGCTAGGCTAATGGCCTAGGTAAAAAAATTTTGGCCGATATAGGGTTTCGGTTATTTGTCACAGACTAATCCTGGCTCCTATTGAAGGGGTTACAGGTTCTATTAAGCGCTTAATAATATTGATAATCATTGGCAGGGTAGGAGACATTCATGTCACAGCAAAATTCGGTACAACAAAATTCGGTGCAACCGGCAGAACACTTTGATGTGGTGATTGTCGGCGCCGGTATTTCTGGTGTCGGTGCCGCTTACCATTTAAAAGATCAGACGCCGAATAAGAGTTTTGTGGTGTTAGATAATCTAGCTAGCTTTGGCGGAACTTGGTACACCCACACCTACCCGGGTATTCGCTCTGACAGCGATTTGTATACTTTTGGCTACCGTTTTAAGCCCTGGGTTGGCGCACCTATTGCCAGCGCTGAAGAGATTCTGAGTTATATGGGCGAGGTTATCGAAGAGAACGGGCTTGATAAAAATATTCGCTACCATCATCAAATGACCACCGCTAACTGGTGCAATGAAAATAAGCAGTGGACTGTTAAGGGGGTGCGTAAGGACACTGGAGAGGCGGTGCATTTTACCGCTAATTTTCTGTGGATGTGTCAGGGTTATTACGAGCACGCCAAGGGCTATACCCCGCAGTGGGACAATATGGAAAACTTTAAAGGTGAGATGGTGCACCCGCAAACCTGGCCCGACGATCTAGACTACCAGAACAAAAATGTCGTGGTAATAGGCTCCGGGGCTACCGCCGCCACGGTAGTGCCGGCCATCGCCGACGACTGTAAACATGTTACTGTGCTGCAGCGCTCACCGACCTATTTTATACCCGGTGCCAACGAGAACTTGCTGGTAGATCAGCTTCGACATCTCAATATTGACGAACACTGGATTCATGAAATTGCCCGCCGACAAATTCTCAGTGACCAAGACGAATTCACCCGTCGCGCGATCGAAGAGCCCGATGTTGTCACCAGCGAGTTGTTGGAAGGGGTCAAAGCCCTGGTCGGCGAAGACTACGATATGAGCCACTTCACTCCCAATTATCGGCCCTGGCGTCAGCGGGTAGCGTTTGTTCCCGACGGCGATATTTTTGTGGGTATCAAATCCGGTAAAGCAGAAATGGTTACCGACGAAATCGAACGCTTTACCGAACACGGCATAGCGTTAAAGTCAGGTCGAGAACTGCCGGCTGATATTGTGGTGACGGCTACTGGCTTTAATTTGAGTGTACTAGGTGGCATCAACTTTTCGATAGACGATAAACCGGTCGACTTCGCCGACACAGTTACTTATCGGGGAATGATGTTTACCGGGGTGCCGAATATGGCTTGGGTATTTGGTTATTTTCGCGCCAGTTGGACGCTGCGAGTAGATATCGTCGCTGACTTTATCTGTCGTTTGTTCCAGACCATGGACGACAAGGGTGTACACTCGGTAACACCGCAGTTGCGCACTGAAGAGCAGGCTATGGAGCTGGGCCCGTGGATAGATCCGGAGAACTTTAACCCTAGTTATCTGATGCGGTCTATGCACTTGATGCCAAAAAGTGGCGTTACTAACGAATGGCGTCATTCTCAGGATTATTGGCGCGAAAAAGACGAATTGCCTAAGATTGACCTTGAACAGGCGCCGTTTATCTATCGGTAAATACTGTTCAGAGGGGCGCGGCAGTTTTGCAAGTTGCTAATTAAGGCTGCTTTGCACAACTACAAAGACGTTATAAAACTAACTGAGGAACTTTTACGTGACAACTAAACTCAATAACTTAACTGAGCAAGAGCGGCAGGTAATTGTTAACAAAGGTACCGAGCGGCCTTTTAGCGGCGAGTACGATGACTTCTTCGAGGGCGGGGTCTATGTTTGTCGCCAGTGTGATGCAGAACTGTATCGCTCAGCCGACAAGTTCCAATCCCACTGTGGCTGGCCCAGCTTCGACGATGAGATCGAAGGCGCGGTACGCCGTGAGGTTGATGCTGACGGTCGACGTGTAGAAATACTCTGCGCTCGCTGTGATGGCCACCTAGGTCATGTGTTTGAAGGCGAGCGTATCACCCAGAAAAATACCCGCCACTGTGTTAACTCAATTTCTATGAAGTTTTTGAGCCGCGAATAGTTGCAATCAATAGTTGCAACCAATAGCCAGCTGCAATAGCCAACTGCAATAGCGATTCACGGGTTTTACCTAGCCACGAAGTAAAAGTTGTTACACGGTTATTGAGCTCCTGTGTAATAAAAGAAATTGCAGCAGCACACCCTACTTCTTTAGCTGTTCACCTTCGCTGTGTCTTTGCCGGTCTCAATAATGGGGTTGGCGCATTAACGCTAATACATTATACTATATTAATATATCGGCTTTTGTTCGGGTATGGTACCGAGGTCTGTGCATGTTGTTATGCTGAGCGGCCAGCGCGTTGGAGATCAATTTTGTTGTGTTTCAGCGCAGTGTTAAATTCAATGTCTGTGGCATAGTTGCGATGCAGTAGGTGTCGACTGGTTTGTGATGTTAGTTTTATGAGAGTATTTAGCACAATTTTTTAGGGGTGAAAATGGCACTTGCTGCTGCTGAAAAGACTTCGAATATGGGTGTCTTAGATATCTACCGAAAACGGCGATTGATATTGATATTATGGCTAGTCGAGGCCGGTATTTTGGCCGCGATAGGCAGTAGTGTTATTTTCCCGACAGGCTGGTTGACCGTCGCGGTATTGCTAGTATCGGGGTCGACTATTGCGATTGCTCTCAGAGAAATGTACAAAGACAACCTCAGCAGCTCGGTCGCTATATTTCTGTGGACGCTCACTGCGTTGATTTTTAGTCTAATGTGGTTAAATAGTGGTCTTCGCGATGCCTCGATACTGGCGCTACCAGGCGTATTGATTTTTTCCGCGATGATGGGAGGCCGCGGACTTTTCACTAGATTATTTACCGTTATTATTGTTTTTGTAGTGTTGTTAGGTGGTGCAACCCTATTGGGCTGGCGGCCAGACACCGTAGTGACTACCAATGCGGGTACGGTGTTCGACATCACCGTGGTGTTGTTGATTATTGGTTATAGCGTTCGTCTGATGGCACGGGATATGCGCAGCTTGGTTGACCAGCTCGACGATGAGAACAACCGGGTACTGGAATCGCAAAAAACCATCGCTCATTTGGCGCAGCACGATGCTTTGACGGGACTGCCTAACCGACTGTTGTGTCGGGATCGGTTTATTCAATCTATCGCTCATAGCCAGCGCAGCAATAATTTTGTTGCCTTACTATTTCTTGATCTCGATAATTTTAAGGCGGTAAACGATTCTCTAGGTCACAGCGCCGGCGACGAGTTGTTGATTGAAATGTCGCGCCGCCTGCAAGATCAAGTGAGAAAAGTGGACAGTGTTTGTCGATTTGGCGGCGATGAATTTGTCATCGTGATTGAGTCCTGTGGCGACAATCAAGATATAGCCGTGGTTGCCGACGGTATATTAAAAGTCGCGGCCAAGCCTTTTGCCATACAAGGTCAGGAGTTTATCCTGTCGG
>JBLHLU010000301.1:0-4913 GCA_047623385.1 Paraglaciecola psychrophila | reverse complement strand
AAGCGCCTTGAATAGATTTCTTAATGGCATCCGTCAGCATATTATTGACGGCAGTCTGGCGAAAATTCGCCGGCAAGTAGTGCTGTTTTACTGCTGATAGGATTGGCATAAATACCCAGTACAAAGCGCCTATGCTCGCTGGGCAGCGCATCGATGCGGCGAATGAAGTGCGCCTCTTCAGCCGCCAGGGTACCGGGCTCAAAAGCTAGAGCGGCATCAGAATAAACCCCCTGAGGGTAGTGCCCATGCAGCAATTTGTAGGCAAAAAAGTTACTGGGGTGCAATACATAATTAGTGATAATTTGACTATCGATGGCAGCTGCCACCTGGCTAGCATCGTCGAAGTCGCCGCTTAGCGGACGGCCAAACGACACATGCACATGACCCTTGTCGCCATCGATACCCTTAGCAATACTGTCCATATCTTCGTGCTCAGACTTTTGGTAATTACCCCAAGTCGACTTCTCAAACAACTCCTGGCCCTTGGCACCGTCACAGGGGTCCAGCTCATAAGAGATGGCGATTGGCACAATATGCAGCTGGTCAATAAAGGCGGCGAAGGTCTCGGTTTTCTTGTGCTGACTCATGGCAATCATCTTAATCATCGCCGGCTCAGTACGGTCGACCCCGTCTTTGGCCCGGCCCTCGCGCTGGGCAATCCAAATCGGATTCTTGTCCTCTTCGATCGAATAGCGAATATAGCGAGACAGCAGCTTATAGGCTGCCAGTATCTGTCTTGGCCCACGCGCCGAACGATTGACAATAAAGCTCTTATTGATCCGCATCAGATCGGAAACATAGGTTTTGGTCAGTAAATTGTCGCCAATCGCAATGCGGGCAGTATCGTGACTGTTCAAATATAGAGCAACACTGACGAAGGCCGGGTCTAGGGCAATGTCACGGTGATTGCTAATAAACAAATAGGGCTTGCCCTGATCTAACTGATCGAGGCCAGACACGGTGAACTGGGTCGTCGTGCGGCTGACCATGCGATCCATATACAGCTTGATCACCGCCTGAAAGGAGTCGACCGTCTCGATGCCACCGAGCTGGCGACGCAGCGCGAGGCGCACCAAGGGCCTTGCCAACAACGCTGCATAGCGATGCCAAGCGCCGAGTTTTAAACGGCTAACCACATTAATAAATTCATCATCCGCCAGCAAACGCTCGATAACAGCGGCTACTTCACTATCGCAATAGGGACGAATATCGGCAAACTGGCCCATAAATAACAATCCTGATCTTCACTAGCTGGGCAAGATACCTGAAAACGTCGTCGCAGTCATTATTGACAGACCCATTATTGACCCTATTATTAGCCCTGCAGCCCTTATCTATACAGCGAATGGCGCTGCGCTGATCACCGCCATCAATACAGCGTTAAGCGCAGTGCACTTTTTTGCTTGAAAAGTGCAGGCTACAGCCCAAAACCCAGGTCAGCCATGTTATTATCGCGCCATTATTTTACACTCAACGGGGAACGAACAATGGAAGCAATGTCAGCCTACAGCATGACTATCGGTATTATTATTCTTATGGTCAGCTGGATAGACTTACTGTTTCGCAGCGCTAAGGAAGACTTCGCCTGGGGCCTGTGTACCGCACTATTACCACCGATAGGCTACACCTATGGCCTGCTGCGCCTCGATATAGCCAGAGATTCCTGGGTCATGGCACTACTGGGCGGCGCATTGGTCATTTTTGGTATCGTTTAATGATCGGCAAAGGGTCTTTACTAAGGGGTTAAAAGTGCCTCTGTTCAGGAGCCGTAGACCGAACTAAGCGGCCTTACTCCTACTGGCCCAACAATAGGCTTATCTGATGGAACAACTCCCCGCAGCATCCGCAGCAAAACTTTGTGCAGCTCTGGCCGCGGCCCTAGCCAAACCCCGGGGCCAACAGTTAGTAGTGGCGGCCAAAGTGCATACCTTCGGCGGTGAATTTTCCCGTACTTTCAAATCATTACTGGAAAAACCCAGCGAGGTGAAGCGCGAGCCCAGCCCCGAACCCGCTTATACCTTTAACCCCTGCAGCCTATTAGTACCGCGCAAGTACGCGGTACCTCCAACTGAACGTCAACGGCGGCGCCAACCACAGCGGGAAAAATGAGTACCTCACCCCCAGCACCGATGAACAAGCCCAACCTCACCGGAATTCGCCGACTGATCAGCGCCACCCGCTACTCGATGCAGGGTCTGGCTGCAGCCTGGAAACACGAAGAGGCATTTAGACTAGAGGCCTCGCTAGCACTGCTGTTACTCCCCTGCAGTTTTTGGCTGGGACAAACATTAAGCCAACAACTTATTTTGATTGCCAGCCTAGCCTTGGTCGCCATTGTTGAGCTGATCAACTCCGCTATTGAGGCGGTAGTAGATCGCATAGGTACCGATATGCACCCGCTCTCAGGCCAAGCCAAAGATATTGGCTCCGCCGCGGTTTTTCTCAGTACGCTGCTGGTCATCGTGCTTTGGGGGCTAAGCCTATGGGATCTACTGGCATAGCAGCGCTGTGCCTATCTGGCCGCCGCCGGGAGTTAATTCCAGCATAATGGGTCCGCAGCCTATAAAGACATTAAAAAACACCTTGCCGCCGTTAATGGCCTTGACATCAGCACCGTAACAATGAATAATCGCGCCTCTTAATTTTTCGTATCTTGTTCGGTGTTTACCCACCGGGACATCAACCAGCTTCAGGACATAAACAATGGCGAATTCTCCACAGGCCAAAAAACGTGCCCGCCAGGCCGAAACGCGTCGCAAACACAACGCCAGCCTGCGCTCTACCGTACGCACCTCGATTAAAAAAGTTATCGCGGCAATTGCCGGCGGCAACGCTGAAGAGGCTGCCAAAGCCTATAACGAAGCGGTACCTGTTATCGACCGTATCGCCGACAAGGGACTTATTCACAAGAATAAAGCCTCGCGTCACAAGAGCCGACTCAATGCCCAAGTGAAAGAACTGGCGGCCTAGGCCAACCAGTTCAACTGGCTTTTGCCAGGCATAAAAAAACCGGCTAATGCCGGTTTTTTTATGCCTGTTTTTTATCTCTGCAGTAACTGTTGTGCTGGCAGACGCCGTTAGTAGGTAAGCACACCGCTAGCCTTTATTAACCGCGCCAACATGGCAATGGCTTGATAGCTAAGTATGCCGATCAAACAGATTACAACTACAGAAATCACATCGATCATATCAACTACAACACCACCAAATTGTCCCGGTGGATCAACTCTTCATCACCGCTATAGCCCAGCAACCCCTCTATCTTGGCGCTGGCCTGCCCCATAATACGACGGGTCTCATCAGCGTTATAACCGACCAGACCACGGGCAATTTCACTGCCGGCGCGGTCGGTGCAGGACACTAAATCACCGCGCGTAAAAGCGCCATCTACAGCCACCACCCCCACCGGCAATAAGCTCTTACCCGAGTCTCGCAGCACCGCCACAGCACCATCGTCCAGCTGCAATACACCCGATACCTGCAACATACCCGCCAGCCACTGCTTGCGAGCAGCTAAGGGTTGCTGCCCCGCTACTAACAAGGTACCCACCGGGTCTCCCGCCGCCACTTTCAACAAGACATTTTCGATAGCGCCACCGACAATCACCGTGCTGGCACCCGAGCGTGCCGCCAACTTGGCCGCCCGCAACTTGGTCACCATGCCACCGCGGCCCAAACTGCCGGCGCTATTGCCGGCCATATCCTGCAGCGAATCGTCGTTTACCGAGGCTTGGTCAATTAATTTTGCGGCGGGGTTACTGCGCGGATCACTGTCGAACAAACCTTGCTGATCGGTCAGAATTATCAATGCATCGGCGTCGATTAAGTTAGCCACCAACGCCGCTAGGGTATCGTTGTCACCAAAGCGAATCTCCTCGGTGACCACCGTGTCATTCTCGTTAACTACAGGAATAACCTGCATCGATAACAGTGTGGTCAAGGTATTGCGGGCATTGAGATAGCGATCTCGGGCGGTAATATCATCGTGACCCAATAGTATTTGTGCGGTCTGCAAGCCGTACTGGGCAAAGCGGGATTCATAGGCCTGCACCAACCCCATCTGACCCACCGCGGCGGCGGCCTGTAATCGATCTAGGGTTTTAGGGCGACTGGTCAGGCCCAATCGTGTCATACCCTCGGCAACAGCACCAGATGATACCAGCACCAACTCCAAGCCAGCGCCATGCAGTGCAGCTATCTGGGCCGTCCAAGCCGATATCGCCGCACCGTCTAAGCCGCGACCGTTGGCAGTCAACAGGGCACTACCTATTTTCACCACCCAGCGCCGCGACTGCGTCAGCTGCTGCCGCGGACTCCGCTGAACCGTTGCTGACACAGAGCCTGGCTGGCCTATGGACTCACTCATAAGTCACTCTCAGCTGCCGCACTAGACAGACAAAAACTAGGGCTCGTAGGCAACTTCGACATCGTAGTCGTCCTCGTCCCAATCATCATCGTCACCCTCGTCATCCAACTCACCAGCTTCTCGAGCCAGTTGCCGCAGCTCCGCCACCTCGCGAATGCGGGCGCGTGACTCGGCCTGCATAGCACTTTGTGTAGCGCTCTCGATCGCCGCCAACTCGGGGTTTTCAGCCTCGTGCTCAGCGCGCAGTTCCAAGTAGCTCATAATAGCGCCACAAATAGGCTGCACACCACTTTTGTCGATCGCCGCTATAGAATAGACCGGCCCCTGCCAGTTGAGCCCGGCCACAATCTCGGCACAGCGCTGCTCGCGCTCCTCTGACGGCAACAAGTCAATTTTATTCAGTATTAACCAGCGGTCGCGGCCGTGCAAAGTGGGGCTAAATCGCTCCAGCTCGCCAATAATAGCCTTGGCGCCTGCGACTGGGTCGGATTGGTCAAAAGGCGCCACATCGACAATATGCAGCAGTAACCGGGTGCGGGTCAGATGC
>JBLHLU010000300.1:0-4916 GCA_047623385.1 Paraglaciecola psychrophila | reverse complement strand
GGCACCCGATGGTATTCCGCTGGCGTGCCGGCGCTCAGTCGCGCTGTGAAACGACAAAAGTGGGTAGCGAGAGTTGGGTTTGACTGGACCAATAGCGATGATGTGTCAGCGCATTTTGACAGTCAAATTCAGCAGTTGCTGCCAAAGTATTAGCGAGTAGATCGGCAACATTTTGTTGAGTGCAGGCAATCTGGCCCGCCAGCTGCAGGTATACCCGGAGATGGCACTGCAAGACAGCAATAGGTAATTGACGCTCGGTTTAGCTATATTGAGTTAGAGCTTAAACGCCGTGCTCAGCTGCCCGCTGATTCCTCGAGGCGTTGATGGACCCGCTGTGGTAAGCCCCAAAAAGCGGCTAACTACGGCCTGATTTGTAGCGCTGTAAAGGCCTTGATAATTGCTGCTAATCGTACTGATATGATTTTTAAGCTATTGAAAATTAAGGTTTATATAGTGGTTTGGGGCTTGTAGGAATAGCTCGAAAGGCTTCTTTTACTTGAGCTTACTCGGGTATCTGTGTATGGTGGCCCGCACTTCGGCAACAGTAGCTAGGCAATTCGCTGAAAGGATTACCTTTGTCAATGGGTCGACTCGTCATTTAATTGAGTTGTTTTACATCAGGAGCAAGTTATGCGAGCAATTTTGTTAGGTCCTCCGGGCGCCGGAAAAGGTACCCAGGCGCAATTCATTATTGAAAAATTTGGTATTCCACAAATTTCTACCGGTGATATGTTGAGGGCAGCGGTAAAAGCAAAAACTGCGATGGGGCTGCAAGTGCAAGAGGTTATGGACTCTGGTGGTCTGGTGTCCGACGAAATTATTATTGGTATTGTTAAAGAGCGCATTGCCGAAGAAGACTGCGTTAATGGATTTTTATTTGACGGGTTTCCGCGCACTATACCGCAGGCGCAGGCTCTGCAGAGCTCTGGCGTTAAGATTGATCAGGTGCTAGAAATTGCTGTAGACAGTGAAGAGATTGTGGCGAGAATGAGTGGGCGGCGAGTTCACCCGGCTTCCGGTAGAGTCTACCATGTAATATTTAATCCGCCGAAGGTCGACAATGTTGACGATGTTACCGGCGACCCTCTGATTCAGCGAGACGATGATCACGAGGAAACCGTAAGAACTCGCCTGCAGGTGTATAGCGATCAAACTGCACCGCTGGTTGAGTTTTATCAAAATAGTACAGGCGACAACGTGGTCAAATACGACGCTGTTGAAGGAGTCGGTTCTGTTGATGAAATTAAGGCTAAAGTGTTTGCGGCGCTAAGCTCGTAGCCAAGCAGGAGGCCCTTCTTAGTCAGCGAGACGGAGACTGAAAAGGGCTTATCGTACCGACTTCCCCCGTAGCATTCTACCGCTTGATTACCTCTCCACCATCCCTGGCCGGCAATCTTTACCGCTAATCCTAACTAGTCATCCCATCCCTGTAACTGCGATCTCGACGAGGTTCACTACCACCGTTTTTATTGGTGGCTACAGGCTGTTGATATTGGCCAAGTTGTTATTGTCATCGTCGTCGCCCCACTCTACGGTTGCCACTTTCAGGTGCCGATACCAGCGGTAAATACTGCGTCCCCCGTCTTGTAAATAGGCATTGAGAGAAGCGTTAATCCTAGTGTGAAATAATGCTGGGATATAGTGGTGTTGATCAGCCGTGCTCAGATAAGCTACATCGGCGGATTGTGCAACTAGCGCTGTTGCCAATAATTCTGTGAGATTGTCGGGAATAGCGGGTGTGTCGCAGGGACAGACCAAACACAAGCTGTGCTTAGTATTTTCAAGGCAGGCCTGGATACCTGCCAGTGGGCCTTGAAAGCCTGCCATGGTATCTTCCACTACCGCATAGCCCAGCGCCCGGTAATCTGCAAAATGCCTATTGCAACTGATTTGTATATCATCGACCTGAGGGCTTAGCCGGCTGATAACCTGAGATATCAATGTTGCCCCGCGCCATTGCACTAAGCCTTTGTCGGCGCCGCCCATTCGTTGGCCGCGACCACCGGCCAGTATGATAGCGCTTATTCTGGTTTTGTTAATCATCGTAGTAATACGTCGCAATGGTTAAAAGTACGGGGTGATAGGGGTTATAATAGCGCGTTCCGGCTACCAATACCTTCAGTGCCCACAGAGCTTTTTATCTGATGCCATGCTCAATAGTACGACCGTTATATACCACTAGTCAGTTTGACCACCACCGCCTGATTGGCGTTTTTTACAGCAATCGTGGTTGATAGCATCGGCAGTGACCAGCTGCTCAGTAGCGCCGGGCCCTTTGCCCGCGTTCTCTCCGCATTCACCGAGCGCCCGGGGCAAATCGAAATGGCGGCGCTGTTAGACAGCGCACTAGCTGCCAATAGTGATATCGCGATAGAGGCGCCTTCAGGCTCAGGCAAAACGCTGGCCTATTTGGTACCACTGCTTCGCAGCAGCAAAAAAGTTATTATATCAACGGCCAATCACTACTTGCAGCAGCAGCTAGTGCAGCGAGATATCCCCTTGGCGCAGCGGGCACTGGCGAGCACTCGACATATCGCGGTGTTAATGGGTAGGGGCAATTATTTGTGCCCCTACTATCTGGAAAAGTACACGGGCAAGTATTCTGAACTAAGTATTAGTATTAAATCGCAGCTAACAGTGTTGCTACAGGCCTACCGGCATGGCCGGCCTTTGGCTAATATGAGCGGGCTTATAAAGCGTTTAAAACCTTATGCGACTAGCACTTCAGAGGAGTGCCTGGGGGCACAATGTAGTCATTATCAGTCCTGTCCCTATGTTAGAGCCAGGGCGAAAGTGTTAGAAGCTGACATCATTGTTGTCAACCACAGCCTGTTGTTTTCTGATCAGGTCCATCGCGAGCAGCAATTGGCGACATTGTTACCGCAAGTGGATACGGTATTGGTAGACGAAGCCCATCGTTTGGCAGAATTTTCCCAGTCAGTGGTAGGTGACAATATCAGCAGCGCCCAGCTGCGCCGTTTTTGCAACGATGTGCTGTCTGTGAGCACTGAATACGCTGGTGATCAGAGAGCGGCAATCGACTTCGTTAGGCAGTTGTTGGCGGCGATTGAAAAGCTGCAAGCATTGTCTCCAGGGCCACAAAGCGCGCAGCGCGAGCACACCTTACCGATTATTAAGCAGTTTGAGGCGGGGTTGAAATCGGTTGCTAGCTGGTTGTATAAAGTGCGCGACCGGCACCAGCATTTTGCGCACCTGCTGGTGCGCAATCAACAGCTGATAGCGTTACTGCAGCGCCAGCAAAGTGATCAGGTCTGTTGCTGGATCGAGGGCAACGGCAAGAATTTTGTGCTGCGGGCGACGGCGATCAACTTATCGGCCAGTATTAAAAAGCTGATTGCTAAAAGTGGCTCGCAATGGATATTCACCTCGGCAACGTTAATGGTCGAGAAAAGTGCCGGTAATTTTTTGCACTCTATTGGAATGCCGAGCATTGCCAGCCACCGCGTTTGTAGTGACTTTGACCATTTGGCCAATGCCCACTTGTACCTGCCTCAATTACCGGTCGCACCCCTGCACGAGGACTACAGCGCTTATTTTGTGCAGCAAGTATTGGCGTTACTGCATTTGACTCAGGGCCGGGTGCTGTGTCTCTTTACCAGCCACCGGGCACTTAATAAAGCCGCGGGGCTGCTAACACAGGCAAAAGAGACCGCGCTCAGGGCCGGTGGAGCAGGGGTTGCTGACTACGCCTTGCTGGTGCAAGGTGCGGTCGATAACGGCGAACTGATCAAGCAGTTTCAACACTCGCAGCAGGCACTACTGCTAGGTAGTGGTACCTTTTGGGAGGGGCTGGATCTGTCGAGTGCACCACTAGCTGCAGTGATTGTCGACAAGTTGCCCTTTGCAGTGCCGTTAGACCCGCTTATACAGCAGCGCACACAGCAGTTGTCGGCCCACGGTATCGATAGTTTTCAGCAATTTATTTTGCCGGAGGCAGTGATTCGCTTGCGTCAGGCCTGCGGTCGATTGCTGCGCCGATCCAGCGATAGTGGCGTAATTATGCTGGCTGATCCGCGTCTACTACAGAGTGACTACGGTGCCGTTTTTCTCAATAGTTTACCGCCTATGAGGCGCTCCAGCGACCTTAATTCGGTAGCTGAATTTGTTGCCCGAAGTCGTCAATACGCCCAATAATTACGTTTCTTGCAGCCTATATTGCCTCACCACTGGGCAATTTTTCAGCAGCTAGGGCCAGCTGGTAGAGCTATAGTGCTTAGCGGCGTAAACATAGGTATAGTTGGCACCCTTGAACTACTGGAGACTGTTTGTAAAATGAAACTATTGGCATTGGACTGTTCCACCGAAGCCTGTTCGGTAGCGCTGGGCCTCGACGGCGAGGTGATTGAGCTGTTTGAATTAGCGCCCAGATCACATACCCAGCGCTTGCTACCGATGGTGGACAAGTTGTTGACTCAGACCGGGGTAAAGCTAGCGGAGTTGGACGCCATCTCTTTTGGTCGCGGGCCGGGATCTTTTACCGGCTTGCGTATTTGTCTGGGTGCGGTGCAGGGCCTGGCTTTTGGTGCTCAATTGCCGGTACTGCCAATATCCTCGTTGGCGGTACTGGCGCAGACGGCGCTCGAAAGCCAGCAAGTGTCGGAGTCAGGGCTTATCTTAAGCAGCTTTGACGCCAGAATGGATGAAATTTACTGGGGTTTATTCCGCTGTGAGGGCGCTGTTGTGCAGGGCGTTGCCGCGGAGCAATTGTGCGCTCCCGAACAGTTACAACTACCAGCAGAATGCCGCAACAGTGACGGCGTTAGCATTGTCGGCAGCGGCTGGAATTATTGCGATCGCATCGCACCGTTAGATCATACTTTATCAATAGAGTCACAATTACTCCCGCGTGCCTCGGCGCTTCTGACATTAGCACGGGCAGCTTTTAGCGCCGGTGC
>JBLHLU010000299.1:0-4925 GCA_047623385.1 Paraglaciecola psychrophila | reverse complement strand
GACTGGCTGCGGTCAGTGGCATCGAGCTGGCCGTCAGTTGCCGCTGCTACAGGGCCGCCCCGCTTCCAAACCTTATTTTGATTGGCAACTTCTTGCACTGCCTTACGTTCAACAACCTTGTCTATCTCGGTTTCTGTAGGAAGGCGTAAAACTGCACCGGACTTGAGCCTGTTGATATTTCCCTTAACAAAGGCCTCGGGATTGATCCGCTGCAAACTAACCATGACCTGCTGTACCGACTGGTCGGCGCGGACACGACTACCCTTGGCAATTTTCCACAGCGTATCGTCATTTTGCACTCGATAGTCAGTACCCGCCGCCAGTGCATTATCGGCCCGCCGGGCAGAGGCAATAGTATTGGTTGAGGCTGCCGTAGCGGCGCGTTCGGGTAGTGATTCAGACTGTGCGCTAGTGGCCTGGTCGATAACCGCTGGGGCCGCTTCACTGAACACCGGCAAATCTAACAACACCGTGTACTCGCGCAGCAACCGCCCCGAAGGCCAGCGGGTCTCCACCAAAAAATTGAGGAAAGGTTCGACAACGGGCTCTCGGGTAGTCAGTTTAACCACTCCGCTACCAAAACCATCGAGCTGCACGGAAAAGTCAATATTAGAAAGGAAAAAGTCACGTTCCACACCGGAGCGCTTAAATGCAGCGGGATCAGCTAAGCTAATCCGTACTTGGGTACTGTCGAGATCGTTGGTGTTGAGCAGGCGAATTTCGGCGTTCAGAGGTTGATTGAGTGCCGAATTGAGCGAGACATGCCCCATACCGAGCGCACTGACCACATCGGCTTGAAATGCCCCCAAAGCTGCGACCATCACGGCAAGCTTTTTACGCACCATAACTGCTTCCTTTAAACTATTGCCAAAATTAAATATTCAGTTTTTATCATTGAATGGCTAGTGCCGAGTTTTAGCCTAACGAGACGTCTGCTGTTAGCTGCCGATAAATGCTTTATTACGCCGCTCGGGCATCGCTACAGGACGCGCCCTAAAAAGCTAGAAAAATTATTTACTTATCGACGTAACTATTAGTTTAGAAATAGCTTTTTGGCAAGAATCGCTTACTGAAAACGCCGTTATAATAGCATCGATTACGGCATTTTTTATGAAATACTGCACAAACTTAGTATTTAGTAGGGAGGTGAGAAAGTCAGTGCAAAATCGTCACTGACATGCCCGGTTAGCTTTAGAACACAGCTACTGCTCGATCAAGATTCGTAGCATCCGCCGCAGCGGCTCAGCGGCACCCCAAAGCAGTTGGTCGCCGACGGTAAAAGCAGATAAATATTCTGGCCCCATGTTCATTTTGCGCAAACGCCCCACTGGCACCGAAAGCGAACCAGTAACGGCGGCGGGCGTTAAGCGCTGTAAGCTCTGTTCCCGGTGATTGGCAACCACCTCGACCCAGTCGTTACTCTGGGCAAGCATCGCTTCAATCTCGTCCAGTGGAATATCGCCTTTGAGCTTTATCGTCAGCGCCTGACTGTGGCAGCGCATAGCACCTATACGGACACAGAGCCCATCGATCGGCACCGCGGTGGACGTATTTAGCAATTTGTTGGTCTCCGCCTGCCCTTTCCACTCCTCCCGACTCTGGCCGTGTTCTACTTCACGATCTATCCAGGGCAGCAAGCTGCCGGCCAGAGGCGCTGAAAATTTTTCTGTTGGAAAGTCTTCACTGCGCAGCGTCGCCGCCACGGTACGGTCGATATCCAGTATGGCACTGGCCGGATCACTCAATAGCCCACTAACACTATTTTCGACTGCCCCCATCTGCGTTATCAGCTCACGCATATTTTGCGCACCGGCACCACTGGCGGCTTGGTAGGTCATAACCGACGCCCAATCGACTAAATTCTCGCGGAACAGCCCGCCCATCGCCATTAACATAAGGCTAACCGTGCAGTTGCCACCGGCGAAATTTTTAACGCCATCTACTAGCCCCTGTTTGATGACATCGCCATTGACCGGGTCCAGTACAATCAGGGTATCGTCGTGCATCCGCAAACTGGATGCGGCGTCAATCCAAAAACCTGTCCAACCGGCGCGCCGCAGCTCGCCAAACACCGCGGTGGTGTAGTCGCCGCCTTGACAGGAGACGATGGCGTCGAGTTTTTTCAGCTCAGCAATATCCATGGCGTCCTTTAACGGCGCCAAGTCCCGACCAATAGCTGGTCCCCTGCCACCGACATTGGAGGTGGTAAAAAACACCGGCTCTTCGATAGCGGCGAAATCGCCCTCTGCCAGCATCCGCTCCATCAACACCGAGCCGACCATTCCCCGCCAGCCTACAAACCCTACTCTTTTCATCTTGCGTTCTCGCCTATTGCCTAAGGATAATCGTACTGTATTTAGTTGGTATTGCATTTGGATCGTAATGTAGCTAGATCGCAGTATAGCTACATTATGCCGTGGCTAAATACGCGGCCAGTCATTAGCACCGCAGTGTGATCGACACTGTAGCGTCACTCCCGCGCTTTAATGCTTAGCCCGGCGTTGAAAAAAGCCAAGGCGACTGATTTTGCCAGCGCCCCTCAAAGGCGGTGATATCTTCAGCGTCTTCTAAGGTCAAGGCAATTTCGTCGAGGCCGTTGAGCAGGCAGTGGCGACGAAAGGCGTCAACCTCGAAGCCAATAATAGTACCGTCGGGCTTACGCAACTGTTGGGTCTCGAGGTCGATTGACAGCGAATAACCCTCATTGGCATGCATTTCGATGAACAGCTGATCGATAATAGCGGCCTCCAATACAATCGGCAAAACTGCGTTTTTAAAGCAGTTATTAAAAAAGATATCGGCAAAACTGGAGGCCAAAATAACCCGAAAGCCGTAGTCTTCAAGCGCCCAAGGTGCGTGCTCTCGACTGGAACCGCAGCCAAAATTTTCCCGCGCCAAGAGAACTTCGGCGCCTTGGTAGCGCTCAAAATTGAGAGGGAAGTCCATATTTCGGTGGCGATTACTGCAGTCCATATCGGCAAAGCCTTCGTCCAAATAGCGCAGTTCATCAAACAAAAATGGTCCAAAACCGGTGCGCTTGATCGATTTCAAAAATTGTTTTGGAATGATCATATCGGTGTCGACGTTGGCGCGATCCATCGGCGCAACTAAACCGTTCAAGGGGGTGAAACGTTTCATAGCTGAACTCCTAATAATTGACGACGTCGCGAACATCGATGAAATGACCGGCAATGGCAGCCGCAGCCGCCATCTCGGGGCTCACCAAGTGGGTGCGGCCGCCGTAGCCCTGACGCCCCTCAAAATTCCTATTTGACGTGGAGGCACAGTGCTCGCCATCACCTAGCTTGTCTGAATTCATCGCCAGACACATCGAGCAACTTGGTTCGCGCCACTCCAATCCGGCTTCAATAAAAATACGATCTAAGCCCTCTCGCTCCGCTTGGGCCTTAACCAAGCCGGACCCTGGTACCACCAGTGCTCGAGAAACTGACGCTGCTACTTTTTTGCCTTCGACCACCCGGGCCGCGGCACGCAGATCTTCGATTCGAGAGTTGGTACAAGAACCGATAAAAATGCAATCCAGCTTGATATCGGTAATCGCCATTCCCGGGGTCAAACCCATATACTCTAGCGCCCGCTCAGCGGCGGCCCGCTTCACCGGATCGGTGAAATCTTCTGGTGCCGGCACGGTGCCGCCGACCGAGGTCACCATCTCAGGCGAATTCCCCCAGCTGACCTGAGGCTCGATGATATCGGCATTAAAACGCACAACCTTATCAAAAACCGCGCCGGCATCGCTGTGCAAGTCGCCCCAAGCCTCGACCGCGCGATCCCATAATTCACCTACCGGGGCAAAGGGTCTACCCTTAACATAGGTCGTAGTTTTATCGTCGACCGCTACCAAACCGACTCTGGCACCGGCTTCTATAGCCATATTACAGACCGTCATTCGGCCCTCAATCGACATCGCGCGAAACACTGGCCCACCAAATTCAATGGCGTAGCCATTGCCACCGGCGGTGCCAATTTCACCAATAATCGCCAATACGATGTCCTTAGGGGTAACTCCCGGATTCATCTGACCGTTAACTTCGATCAACATGTTTTTCATTTTGTTTTGAATCAAGCATTGAGTAGCCAGAGCGTGCTCAACCTCGGAGGTGCCAATACCGTGAGCCAGAGCGCCCAAGGCACCGTGGGTCGCGGTGTGGGAGTCGCCACACACAACTGTCATACCCGGCAATGTGGCACCCTGTTCCGGCCCAATAACGTGCACGATCCCCTGGCGAACATCGTTGATATCAAACTCTTGAATACCAAACTCTGCACAGTTATCGTCCAGCGTTTGCACTTGAATACGAGACACCTCGTCAACGATACCGGCCACACCGCCTGCGCGCTCGGACTTGAGCGAGGCAACATTGTGGTCGGCAGTTGCTAGGTTGGCATCAACTCGCCAAGGTTTACGTCCGGCCATGCGCAGGCCTTCAAAAGCCTGCGGTGAAGTTACTTCATGAACCAACTGGCGATCGATATAGATCAGTGCGGTGCCGTCATCGCGCTGTTTCACCAAATGGGAATCCCACAACTTGTCGTATAATGTTCTGGCCATAATCGCTACCTCAGCTGAAATATTATTGTATTGTCGCAGTGGCTACAAAGGGCTTGATCTCCGCTTTACGCACTTCTAACGTGGATAGTATGCTCTCGAAGGCAATAAAACAAATTCATATTTTTCATCTATTGAATAACCATTAGGAATACCATAAGGTCGTGTTTTTGCCCTTTGCAGGAACCCACTATGGACACTCAAAATCTCAAAGCTTTTGTCGAAGTTGCTAATACTCGCTCCTTCTCTGAAGCGGCGGAGACCCTGCATTTGACCCAACCTGCGGTAAGTAAGCGTATTGCCACCCTCGAGAATCAGTTGGGCTGCAAATTATTTGACCGCATTAGTCGCACTG